>JBJKSV010000419.1:0-5893 GCA_046703605.1 Limisphaerales bacterium | reverse complement strand
CCGCAGCACCCCAGAAATGCCGCCGATTGTGCGGATGGCGGCGCGCAGAGGACTGCGCGCCCTGCCCACAGGCTGTTGCCGTTTTGTTCCTGGCGTAAAATATTCGGGTTGGCGATTGCCGCGGCGTTGGCCGCTGGCTGCAGCCGCCAGGACAAGCCTGTCACCCAGGCGCCGGCGCTGCCCACCGCAACGGTTCGCGCGCAAAAAGTCGAACTCGCAAAGCACATCGCCACCGAAGAAACCGTCGGCACCGTCCGCTCCAAACTCCGGGCGCAACTGGAGGCGAAAGTAGCGGGACGCATTTTGGAGATGCGAGCTGTGACGGGACAGCCGGTCAAAGCCGGCGAGGTGTTGGCGCGGCTGGACGCGCAGGAAATCCGGGCCCGGCTCGACCAGGCCCTGGCCACTCAAGCGCAAGCCAACAGCGATTTGAAACGCTACACTGCCCTGCTCAAGCAGACCGCCGCCACCGAGGCGGAATTCGACGCCGTTCAGGCCCGCGCGCGCGTGGCCGATGCCGCGGTGAAGGAGGCGCAGACCATGCTCGGGTACACGGATCTCCAAGCGCCCTTCGATGGTGTCATCACGCGCAAGCTGGCCGACGTGGGCGACCTTGCAGCGCCGGGCAAACCGCTGGTCGATGTGGAGGACCCCTCTCATCTGCAATTCGAGACGGACATCCCTGAGGCCATTATGGGCACGGTCCAGCTCGGGGTGACGATGCCGGTCCGGGTGTCGGGCTGTGATGGCACTTTGCAGGCGAAAGTCTGCGAAATCGCCCCCGCGGCCGACCCGAATACCCGCACCTTCCGGGTGAAATTGGACCTGCCGCCGGCGTCGGGGCTGAGAGCAGGCCAGTTCGGGCGGGCGGAGGTGCCGCTGGCCGAAACGGCGATTTTGTGTGTGCCGGTGTCCGCCCTGGTCCGACGGGGCGACCTGGAGATGGTTTTTGTTGTCTCCAATGGACACGCACAGATGCGCCTGGTGAAGGCGGGCCGGCATGTGGGCGACGAGGTAGAGATAGCCTCCGGCCTGTCGCCAGGCGAAACGATAGTGACTGAGAATGCCGGCCTGCTGGTGGACGGCCAACCTGTCGAAGTCAAGCCATGAAGCAGACCGGTGAGTTGGGCCATAGCGGGCAGGGCATCGCCGGGCGCATCGCCCATGCCTTCATCGACTCGAAGCTGACACCGCTGATAGTGCTTTCGTCGGTATTGCTGGGAGCATTTGCGGTCTTGATGCTGCCGCGCGAGGAGGAGCCGCAAATCAAGGTGCCCATGATCGATGTCATGGTTCGCATGCCCGGTTTCAGCGCCAAGGAGGTCGAGCAGCGCGCTACCCGCCCCATGGAGAAACTGCTGTGGGAGATTCCCGGTGTCGAATACGTCTATTCGACTTCTAGCACGGGCCAGTCGTTGGTCATCGTCCGATTCAAAGTGGGCCAAGACCCGGAGAAAAGCCTCGTCAAGGTGACCGAGAAGCTGCGCTCGAACTTCGACCGCATCCCACCGGGCGTTGGCTTTCCGCTCATCAAGCCGAGGTCGATTGATGACGTGCCGATCCTGACGCTGACGTTTCACAGCGCTCACTACGGCCATACGGCCCTGCGGCGAATCGTCGCGCTGGTGGATGACTCCGTGAAGCAGGTGCCGGAGGTGGCCGAGACGACGATTATAGGAGGCGCGCACCGCCAAATTCGCGTGCTGCTGGACCCGGCGAGACTGGCCTCGCGCAATCTCACCTTGGCCGGCCTGGTGCCGATGTTGCGCCAGGCTAATAGCCAGTACATCGCGGGTGATGTCACCGACAATGATCGCGAAGTCATCGTTGAAACGGGCGCGTTTTTGAAAACGGCGCAGGAAGTCGGGAGTGTGGTGGTGGGCGTGTATGGGGGCAAACCGGTCTATCTGCGCGACGTGGCGGATATCGTGGACGGCCCTGAAGAGCCCACTCAATATGTGTTTTTCGGCCAGGGTGCCGCCACCGGGCACGTCGGCAATGAACAACCCGCTGTCACGTTGAGCATCGCCAAACGGCCCGGGTCAAATGCCATTACTGTCGCTGATGAAGTGATTCGCAAGGTCGATGCCCTCAAAGGCTACCTTATCCCGCGCGACGTGGCGGTGACGGTCACGCGCAACTACGGCGAGACGGCTAATGAAAAGGCCAACGAACTGCTGGTTCACATGGCCATTGCGGTGGTGAGCGTCTCGATCCTGATCTGGCTGGCCCTGGGTTGGCGCGAGTCGGGTGTCGTCGCCATTGCCATTCCTACAACCTTGGCGTTGACGCTGCTCGTGTTTTATCTGGCCGGTTTCACGCTGAATCGGATTACGCTCTTTGCCCTAATCTTCAGCATCGGCATTCTGGTCGATGACGCGATTGTCGTGGTGGAAAACATCACCCGGCACTTCCGTCTTCCGGAGAGCCGAGGCCGGAACCCCATCGCTGTGGCCGTCGAGGCCGTCAGCGAGGTGGGCAATCCGACAATCCTGGCGACTTTTGCGGTCATCGCCGCCGTGCTGCCGATGGCCTTTGTCGGTGGCCTGATGGGGCCCTACATGAGGCCCATTCCCATTGGCGCCAGTGCCGCTATGCTCTTTTCACTGGGTGTGTCCTTCATCGTCACGCCTTGGGCGGCCATCCGGATCCTGCGGGTCCGCAAACGGCTTCGGGGGGAGACCTCCGAGGCGGCGGAGGTTTCTGGGCATTCATCCAGTGAAGGGTTGTTCGCCAGGACTTACCGCGCTGCCATGGCGCCGCTCATTGCGAAACCTCTGTGGCGCTACGGCGTGCTCGCCGCCTTGGGCATTCTCACCGTTGGCGCCATGGCAACGGTCGCCATCGGCTGGGTGAAGGTCAAGATGCTGCCCTTAGACAACAAGAGCGAGTTCCAGGTTATCCTGAACATGCCCGAAGGCAGCTCGCTGGAGCGCACGGCACGGGCGGCGCAAGAGATGGCCGACGCTATCCGCACCGAACCCGAGGTGACCGATTATCAAATCTATGTCGGCACCGCCGCACCTTTCAACTTTAATGGCTTGGTGCGCCACTACTATCTAAGGCGCGGCGCAAATGTGGCCGACCTGCAAATCAATCTTGTCAACAAAGCCAAGCGCAAGGCCCAAAGCCACGATATCGCCGAGCGCGTCCGCCCACGCGTCGCGGCCATCGCGGCCAAGTATCACGCCCACGTCGCGGTGGCCGAGGTGCCCCCCGGCCCGCCCGTGCTGGAGACATTAGTGGCCGAAATATACGGCCCGACCGATGCCGACCGTCTGAAGCTGGCCCGGAAAGTCATGGATATCTTCCAGCAAACTCCCGGAGTGGTGGATGTGAACTGGTACGTCGAGGCCGATCAGCCCAAGGCCCGGTTTGTCATCGACAAGGAAAAAGCCGCGCTTAATGGCGTGAGCGCGGCCAATATCGCCGAGACGCTGCGGATAGCCCTGGGAGGCGACGTCATCGACTTGCTGCACAGGCCTCGCGACAGAGAGGATGTGAACATTGTCCTCCAATTGCCCCTGGCGGAGCGCACCTCCCCGGATGACCTGCTGGCCCTGCGCGTGCGCTCTGGAGATGCTAACGCCTTGCCCGAACCCGGAAGCGCCTCCGATGGCCCCCGGTTGGTCCCTCTGCGCGAACTGGTTCATATTCAGCACACCATCGCGGACAAGAGCATCTACCACAAGAATCTCATGCCCGTAACCTACGTGATTGGCGACGTGGCGGGCGTCATTGAAAGCCCCGTCTATGCCATCCTGAAAATGGATAAGTCGCTGCACAAGCTCAACACCCGCGACTTTGGCGGCGATGGCGCCCCGCTCAAGATTCTCAATTACACCATGCCGTTCACCTCACGCGAACCGTCGGTCAAATGGGATGGGGAATGGCATATTACCATTCAGGTCTTTCGCGATCTGGGCGTGGCGTTTGCGGCGGTGCTGGTGCTGATTTACATCCTTATGGTGGGGTGGTTCAGGTCCTTCCTCACGCCGTTCATCGTGATGACCGTGATTCCGTTTTCGCTGATCGGGATTCTCCCGGCGCACGGGCTGTTGCACGCCTTCTTCACCGCCACCTCGATGATCGGATTCATGGCCGGCGCGGGCATCGTCGTGCGCAATTCGATTATCCTGGTGGATTTTATCGCGTTGGGCCTGGCCCAGGGCATGCCGGTAGCAGAGGCGGTGGTGGAGGCGGGCCTGATCCGGTTCCGGCCCATCATGCTCACGGCGCTGGCGGTGGTGGTCGGCGCGACGGTTATTCTGTTCGATCCGATCTTCCAAGGGCTAGCTATCTCGCTGATGGCCGGCGGGGTGGTCTCGATGCTGATTAGCCCTGTCGCCGTGCCGCTACTTTATTACATGACTTATCGGGGGCGGGGAGCATAATGGAGTTCCGAACGGAGCGACAGCCAAGGATTCAACAGATTACCGCCACGCCGTATTCCTCGAACCGCTCGTCCCTCGTCACGACGGTCAAGGCGTGCTGTTTGGCAGCAGCAATGATGAATCGGTCGAACGGGTCGTCACCGATTTCATCGAAGGCAAAAACCAGTCCAGTTAGTCCGCTGCGTCAATCGCCGGACGTATCCGGCCCATCCGGGCTTGGCGAGTCTCGGTTGACCGGTTCTTCCCGATTGCATCCGGTGCCTGCAATATCGTGGATGCGTGGTTTAGGTTGTGGATACAGTGGCGCAAAAGCGGGTGATCACCCGATTTGCGGCCCTCAATCTCTTAGTTTATATGTGATATAGGCTTGGTTGCCTCTTTTTCATGGGTTCGAGGCGGCCAAGGCGGGAGCGACTTCTGCAACGGAGCCGCTCTTTTTTTATCCACACATCCCAACGGCCAGTCTGCCCCGAAAAGCCAGCGGCTCGCGTCACGAAAGGCAAAACTGAACCAGAAAGAAGCAAACGATTATCCCGGCGGCCATTAGCAATCCGGCCACTGCCGGCCCTTTCTTCCCGTCAAACAGGAGTCCAGCAAGACTCAAGAGCAGGCCAAGAGGGGTTCCCAGAATAGCGACCAGCCCGCCAAGGGCCGGGATGGGCGAGCCTCAGCCGGGGTGCAAGAGATACACCGCCGCGATAGCCGCGAGGGCCATGGCGGAGAACGCGCAGCCCACCTTTCCGGCGCTGACTCTGCCGCCGGAGACGGGGCTGGATAAGTTGTCGATGCGCTTTTCCATAATGACTCAGGTGAGTTACGGGGCCGCTCCAGACTGGAGCAGTTCGGCCGTTGGCGACCCAGAAATCGAGAGTGCCGGGCTCGAAGAGGGCGCAGTGAATATTGGAGGTCATGCAGACCGGCCGCTTCATCAGGTCGCGGGCGCATTGGGCGTCGATCTTGCCGTAGTGCTCGCGAACGCGGCGGACCAACTCCTCGTAACGGTCGCCCGCCGACATGAGGACAGCGTCTGGGATGGCATGTGGGAGCCGGGGCACGGCTTGGCCGGGCCAAATGGTCTCGAACGTATCGGGCGTGGCAGCGATGCCGACGGCGCGCCTGGTTTTGCCATCAGAAATGACGTAGTAATACTCGCAGGTGCGCGGCCCTTTGCGCATGATGGCGATGGCTTGGTCAAGTGTACTCGCCTTTTCCATCACTTCACGCACCAGCTCGGCCATCGGTTTGCCGTCCCAATGGCCCTGGCCGCGTCCGCCCATTTCGCCGATGGCGATGCCTTTATCGTTCATGGCGGTAACCGAGCCGATGAAGCCTGCGTAACCGACGTTGACCCAGGCGTTGCCTTGGTCAGGCCGGTTGATAACCACCACCGCGTTCTGCTCCAGCCCAAAACCGCGCAGGTAATCCAGGATGCGCCCGTGATAGAGCCGTCCGCCGACGGTTGCCTTGCCGAAGAGGGCGAAACCGCTGCAATGGAATAA
>JBJKSV010000418.1:0-12387 GCA_046703605.1 Limisphaerales bacterium | reverse complement strand
TCGGTCGTGGAAATCACCAGGGTATTGGCTGCAAGCCCCGTCGCCTCGAGTGCCTCCAGAACCTGGCCCACACCCCAATCCAGCTTTCGCACTGACGCATGAAAATCCGCCATGTCATGCCGGGCCGGCGGGACATCGGGAATGGGGGGAGGCGGCAGAATGTAGCGCCAGTCATCGTGGGCGCCCGCCTTGCGATACCGCCGATGCGTTTCAAAGAATCCGACAGTGAGCCAAAACGGCTGCTTGGGGCGTGAATGCAAGAAATCGACCGCGGCAGGCGCCACTCGTTCGACGTGGTTGCCGGGAATGACTTCCACCTGATCGTAGCCGATCGCGTGCGGGTCCTTGGCGATATGCTGCAAACCCACCAGGGCGGAGCCGTATCCGGCTTCCTGTCGCAAAGTCCGGACGATGTGGTGTTGGTAGCCGCTTGGCGTCATCGAGAAGCCGCGATTGACCAGTCCCAGCATTCCATTGCTATGAGGGCATTCACCGGTCAGCAAGCCGGCGCGGCTCGGCGAACAGGTCGGTGCGGAGCTGTAGGCGTGGCGAAAGAGGACGCCCTCGGAGGCCAGTCTCCGCAGGTTCGGAGTTGGAACGGAATATCCGTAAGGGCTGGTCAGGCGCCCGGTATCATGCGAATGGATGTAGAGGATGTTCGGGCGCCGGACCGCAGGCAGGATGACGTCGCGCGCCCCCGCCGGCGCCAAAATCAACGCCGCCGCGCCGGCTCCGGAGGTCTTGAGAAAGCCTCGACGGTCTAGTGAACGACGGGGGCCGAAGCTCGAATCGGTTTGGCTTTTCATAGGCAACGCGCCTCATGTTCGCGCTTCGGTCTGAGTTCGTCAAACCTCCAATGTGCTTCCCACGCATAGTCTGCGCTTTCAAGTCCTTTGCCCGCACGGAGAACTCCTTTGCGAGCGGGTCAAAGCCGCGCATACCCTCTTCACCTACTGGAAGAGGCCCTCGCGGCGGCGAAGGTTTCTGATGAGGAGCCGCGCCCGGACGGGTTTGAGCACAACGCGGAAGCGCGGCGACGCAGAAAACAAGGAGAGGTTTGTGAGCAATAGAAGCTATTATGGAACAATCCTGGCATTGGCGTTGGGCGCCGCCCTGATAACAACGGCTGCGGGGTGCAGGCAATTGCCCGGGACTAACAAGGAGCAAGGCGCGGCAATCGGCGGCTTGGGTGGAGCGGCTGCAGGCGCTGCGATTGGCGGCTCGCATCATCGGCTGCTGGGCGCGCTCCTGGGCGGGGCATTGGGCGCGGGAGGTGGTTATCTGGTGGGAGCGAATGTCAATCGTCTGAAGGGGAATGACCAGCGCGCAGCGCAGCAGGCGGTGCAAAACGCCCAGGCCCATCCGGCCACGCCCCAAGAGGCCCTCAGCGCACCGACCGCTGATTTGAACGGCGACGGGTTTGTCACAATGGATGAGATTGTGGCGATGCAGCGCGCGGGTCTAAGCGACCAGCAGATGCTCCAGAAAATGCGGGCGACCGGCCAGGTCTTTGAGTTAACACAGGCTCAGACAAACTACCTGGCAAGGAACGGTGTGGATCAGTACGTCATCGATGAGATTCCGCAAATCAACAAGAATGTGCGGGAGCAATATCTGACCTCTAACCCGGGCACGATGAATCAGCCTGCGCCGCCCCCCATGAATCAACCGGTGCCTCCACCGCCGGGTCAGTAAGAACCTCACTCTCATTGAGCATTGACCCGGTTGCTGTAACTTTTTTCCCGGCGGTGGCTCAGTTCTGATAGGTGTTGAACTATGAAGAATATCATTGAACTGAGCGAACAGAGTTTTGAGCGGGAGGTTTTGAAGGCAGCCTTGCCGGTCGTAGTCGATTTTTATGCGCCCTGGTGCGGCCCCTGCAAAATGCTGGCCCCGCTTCTCGAACAAGTCGCCGGCGAGTTTCAGGGGCGCATTCGCTTTGGCAAAGTTAATGTCGATGATGCCCCGCAACTGGCAGGGGCCCTTCAAATCACCGGCGTGCCGACGCTGGCTCTCTTTCGAGGCGGACAATTGGCGGATACGAAGGTGGGACTGCTCTCTCCACGGATGCTCAAAGCGTGGCTTGAAGAGGCCAGCCCAGTTGGCGCCGCGCCGGTTTAACGGCGAACAACCGTCCGGCCGCCATGGAGGCATGGGCAGAGCGTGGCATGGGTCCGATGATAGTGCGGCACTTTTCACGCGCAATCGGGGGCCTTCACCCCGCCGCCCAAACCGTCCCTTTCAGATGGCCTCCGGCCCTCCGCCACATCCGGCACCCTTTGAAGCGGGGCGCCCTGATTGAGCCTCACGCCCGGCTGGTTGCTGCCTGAGCGCTCTGTTTGAAGCGGTGGGTTGGCTCCTTTTCGATGTCCAGTTCGTCGTCCCTCCAGGCGGCAAATCCGCCCTCCAGCTCCATGACCGGATAGCCTAACCCGGCGAAGCGGAGGCAGGCATTGGCCGCCAGATGGCACTGTTGCGTGTAGCAATAGACGACGTTAGTCTTGTCCTTGCTCAGCCCCTGCGGATGATCCCACCGCTCCTTGGGCACACTGATAGCGCCGGGAATGTGCCCTTTGCCATAGTCCTCCTCTTCTCGCACGTCCACTATTACGAGGTTGTCCTCTCCGGTTTTGATCCATCGGTCCAACTCCACCGGCCCGGTTGTAAAGGCCAGTTTGTCTTCGAAGTACTTCCGGGCGCTCGCCGCGGAATGCAGTTGATTGATATTTGCTTTCATTTAAATCCTTTCCGTTGCCTGTTTTCGGATCGCCCTCCAACACACATTACCCCCATTTGGGCTAATGCTCAACATGACAGGGCCTGTTCGCAATGCGGGGCCAGAATGATCGTGCCATCGGCGGCCAGGTTGAATACACTCGGCCGATGGAAATGCCAGTTTCTAACGAGGCAGGGCCTCAGACGGTTTCTCAGCGTAAAAGGGTGCAGCCCCATCGGGCGTTGAGCCTTAGGCATTGTGCCTTTGGGATTGCCATCGGCGTCGGCTTTGCGCTGCTTTACGGCAGCAGTTCCGATTGCCTTGCCAGCCATTCCGCCGGCGCTCAGCGGACCGATTCTTCCCTTGTTTTGTGGTATCGCCATCCAGCCCGTGACTGGATGACCCAGGCCCTGCCGATTGGCAACGGCAGGCTCGGCGCGATGATCTTTGGTGGAATTCACCAAGAACATATCCAGTTCAACGAGGACAGCCTCTGGATAGGCGACGAGCACGACACTGGCGCCTACCAAGCCTTCGGCGATGTGTTTGTGGATTTCGACCTGCCCCCCGCCGTTTCTGCCGCGGACTATCGGCGTGAGTTGGATATTCGCCGCGCCGTTCACACCATCACCTACACTACCGCAGGCGTGCATTATCGGAGGGAGTATTTCGCCAGCCATCCGGCCGGCGTGATGGTCTTCCGATTCACCGCCGACAAGCCTGGCAAGTACTCCGGGACGGTTCGGCTGACTGACATGCACAAGGGCAAAGTCACTGCCCAAGACAACCGCTTGACCTCCAGCGGCTCGCTTGCCGGCTACACTTATGAGGACAAACACCCCGACTATGCTATCGCCCTGGATTACGAGGCCCAAGTGCTCGTTCTCAATCAAGGCGGTTCCCTCCGGGCGGCGGGCGACCGGATCACCTTTACCAATGTTGACACCCTCACGATTTTCATCGACGCCGGCACGGATTACCTGGACAACCCGGCAAAGGGCTGGCGAGGTGGAAATCCACATGCCCGAATCAGCGGGCAATTGGATGCCGCGGCCGCCCGCCCCTATGCGGCCTTGCTCGCGGAGCATGAAGCGGATTATCAGCGGCTCTTTGACCGTGTCAAACTGGAGCTTTCAGACGCCGCGTCCGCTGCTTCCCATCTCTCAACCTCTGTCCGCTTGCCCACCGATCAGCGTCTGCTCAAGTATTCCCAGGGCCAGAGCGACCCCGGCCTGGAGGCGCTGGTTTTCCAATACGGACGTTACCTGATGATTTCGTCCTCGCGTGATGCGCTGCCGGCTAACCTGCAAGGGCTTTGGAACAATGCCAACCGGCCACCCTGGCGTTCGGATTACCATACCGATGTGAATGTCGAGATGAATTACTGGCCGGTCGATTTAGCCAACCTGTCGGAGTGCTTCAACCCTCTTTTCCAGTGGGTCCAGGCTGGAATCCCGGTGCGCACGGCCCAGACTTGGGCTCAATTCCATGCCCGCGGCTGGACCTCGCGCGCCGAGAACGGAATTTTCGGAGGTTCAACCTGGGAATGGATCCCGGCCGGGAGCGCCTGGCTCTGTCAGAACCTATGGGACCACTACGCCTTTACACAGGACCATGCTTATCTCCGGCGGCTCTACCCCATCCTCAAGGAGGTCTGCGAATTCTGGCAGGACCACCTCAAGGCGCTGCCCGACGGAACCCTGGTTTCGCCTAACGACTTTTCTCCGGAGCACGGTCCGCGTGAGGACGGCATCTCTTTTGACCAGCAACTGGTCTGGAGCCTGTTTTCGAATTATCTGAAAGCTGCGAAACTTCTCGACGTCGATGCTGGCTTCTGCGCCAAAATCGCCAGAATGCGCGCCAGGCTCCTCGGGCCAAAGATTGGCCGATGGGGGCAGTTGCAGGAATGGATGACCGACCGGGACGACCCCAACGACCATCACCGGCACGTTTCTCACATGATAGCGGTTTATCCCGGACATCAAATCTCTCCCTACACCACGCCCAAGCTGGCGGAAGCGGCCAAGGTCTCCCTGCGCGCCCGAGGGGATGAGAGCACCGGTTGGGCCATGGCCTGGCGGATCAATCTCTGGGCTCGCCTGCTCGATGGCAATCACGCCTATAAGCTGCTCCGCAACTTCATCCATCTTACCGGGATGACCGGAACCGATTACGCCAACGGCGGCGGTTTGTACCCCAACCTGTTTTGCGCCCATCCGCCATTTCAAATCGATGGCAACTTCGGGACGTGCGCGGGCATAGCCGAGATGCTCCTCCAGAGCCACCTCGGCAGCATTGACATTCTTCCCGCTTTGCCCAGCGCGTGGCCCTCCGGCGAGGCGAGCGGTCTGCGCGCCCGCGGCGGATTCACCGTTGGTATCACTTGGGAAAACTCTCGCCCGACACTCATCACGATCGAGTCCAAATCCGGCAATGACTGCCGCGTCCGCTTTGGCTCGGAACATATCCAGTTTCACACGTTGCCCGGCCGGACGTATCACCTGTCGGGCGGGCTCCAAATGCGCTGACGCAGGGTGGCCGGGGCACTTCGATTAAGGTTGAATGACTCTGCGGGCGGGTCGCGAGCAAAAGCAGCAGCAGGAGCAGGAGGAGGAGCCTATGTGCCCGGACTTAATGACGCTGGGCTACCGGGGTGCCGTCCCCCGGTCTATTGAGTAAGGGGCCTGATTGCAGCGCGCGCCGTTTGGGGCCATGCTGAAGCCAAAAAGAGCGAATTCGCGCGGCAAGAAACAGCCCGATACCCGCGACAATGAAGCCATGGCAAACAATCAAACCGTTATGCAAACCGGGACAGCCTCCCCGGCAGCCAAATCCTCGACCGATTCGACCTCCATCATTGGTCTCCTCCGCAATTTTACCCATGAGGTTCGCGATCTGCTGCGTAGGGAAATCAAGCTCGCCACCACAGAGATCTCGGAAAAGGCAGTCCGATTCGGACGCGACGCCCTGGGTGTGGCGGTCGGTGTCGGGTTGGCGTACGCTGGATTCATGGTATTCTTGCTTGGGCTGGGCTTCCTGCTCGCCTGGGCCTTTCTGTTTACGGGGCTACAGCCGATCTTTGCCATGTTCCTCGGGTTGGCCATCGTTGGTTTCCTGATACTTATTTCCGGGGGTTGCGTGGCGCTGCTCGGCATGAGCGCGCTCTACCGGGAGCCCATGGCCCCGGAACGGACCATACGTACCCTAAGGGAACTCAGGGGAGCTCAGCCTGCCCCTGAGGAGCAACAAAAGGCCTCGACCTCGGCCGAGCAACCCTCCAGCTCAGAAATGCAGGAACAGGTCGAAAGGACCCAGGAGGGACTCGGCCATACCTGGGAGGAGATGGGCCGCCACGTCCGGCCAACATACATTCGGGCCGAAATCGATCAAGGCATCCACGCTCATCCCTATCCGGTGAGCCTCTTTGCCATGGCTGTCGGCGTGGCGAGCGGCTTTCTTGTCCGGCACAAGTTCCGGCACGGTTAACCCGAATATTTCGCGCGCGGGGCCTTAGAGCCTGTTTTAGTGCCTCCTTCCACGGCGCGCTGAAACAGGCTCTTAGCGCACAACCAAGGCAGGGTTGCCCTGCGAATGTTCGACCTCCAGGCACTGTCGAAGGAAGCTGACAACCTGCTCCTCAATCGCACGGCACCTCAGGGTCCAGCGCTTGGTTCCCGCCAAACGCTTGACACAGGGCCGGAGGCCGCAAAATCGCACTACATCGGGCGCTTGGACCAGCTTCTGACGCAATTCCTGGCGGAGGCGAGAAAAGAAAAACAGCTCACACCCTTCACCAGGCCCAGATACCAGGCGGCGAAGGTCTGATTCCAACACGGTCTGGCCGGAGGTCGTGTGAGGCGATTTGGCAACCAGGGCCAGGCTCCTGAGGACCTTTTCCAAGGCGCAGGAGAACTCCCGCAGTGAGACACGCTCCTTGCCCAGTTCATATTTGAAGTAGTGAAACACGGCATGGGAGCTGTTTTCGAGAAAGTCGGCATCGAAGAGGCTAGCCGCCTCTCCCACTACCTCGACGGAGATCATCTCCGGCGACATCGGGACACTCTCGCCGTTTGCCAGTTCAAAGACCAGGTAATCGGATGCCAGGGCTATCATTCCTTTTCCTCCAAGCTTCTTACTTCATCCACAAAATCCGCCGCCTCCTGAAAACGGCGATAGACACTCGCAAAACGCACATAGGCAACGTGATCGAGTTTGCGCAACTCCTCCATCACCATCTTACCGATGACCTCGGCGGGAACCTCCCGCTCATAGATGTCCGTGACCCGGTTTACGATCCGTTCCACCAGGTCTTCTATTGTCTTGGGACTCATCGGTCGCTTCTGGCAGGCCTTCTTGACGCCAGTGAGCAGCTTTCCCTTCGAGAATTCCTCCCGTCTCTTATCCCGCTTAAGAACTACCAAGCCGCTTCGCTCGATTTCCTCGTAGGTCGTAAATCGGTAACCGCAGGCGATGCATTCGCGCCGACGCCGAATCGTGGCACCCTCGCGCGAGACGCGAGAATCGATAACCTTATCATCCTGCAGACCGCATTTTGGACAACGCATAAGGGCAATGCGAACTACGCCTAATTGTGCTCGCTCAGGGATACCACACCACCCATTGGGCCGTCAACTCAGAACACATGCGGGACCCCTTCTTCGAGCATCTTGACCTTGCTAGTCACCCCTTGCTCCTTGGCGATTCGGTTGAGCAGGCGCGGGGGTTCATCCATATCCTCAAAGGAGAGTCTGAAGGAGCCATAGTGCATTGGCACAAGCCATTGAGCACCAAGGTCTTTGAACACCTTTACCGCCTCGTCTGGGCCCATATGCACATGACGAAAGGATTCGGGATGATAGGCGCCGATGGGCAGCAATGCTATCTCGGGTGAAAGCGCCTTTCCGATTTCAAGGAATCCTTCAAAATAGGCGCTATCGCCCGCATGATACACTTTGCGGCCTTGATGTTTGAGCACGAACCCTCCATAGCCCCGGTGATGGTCTCGAAGAATCCGAGCGCCCCAGTGTTTGCAGGGGGTGAGCGTAACCTCCCAGTCACCCCTGGAGAAGCTCTCCCACCATTCCAGTTCGACGATGCGGCCAAAACCGAGGTCTCGGGCAAGATCGCCCATGCCCCAGGGCATGATGGCCAGTTTCGGATGTGGCAGGCGCCGCAGAGAGGGCTTGTGGAAATGATCGAAGTGAGCGTGAGTGAGCAGGACGAGATCGATGGGGGGCAGATGCTCGATTCTGAAGCCGGAGCGTTTGAGGCGTTTGAGGAGAAAGAGCCAGTTGGCAAAATTCGGGTCGATCAGCACGTTGAGGTCCGTAAACTGAACCAGAAACGAGGCGTGTCCTATCCAGGTGACAGCAACCTGGCCTGGGCTGAGTTTTGGAAAGGCCGGCTTTCGCTGCTGGCCGGTCCGCGGCGTGAGCCACGCCTTCCAAACCATCTCCCGAAAGAAGGTACGCGGATTAAAATGTTTGGCGGGCGTCAGGTCCTTGAATGAGCGGGGGAGCGGTTGCCGTGCAAGAACGGGACGGGTGGGCCTGGGTTTGGACATAACGTGGCGCCGGTGCTATGAGTCAGTATTTGCCATGACTCAATCTAAGACGACTCGGCTGGAAGAGCAATTCAGCCGATACCTGTGCAAAGGGCCGACGCTGGGCCGGGGCGTTTTCGTGGCTCCGGGTGCGGTCATCGTTGGAGACGTGACCTTGGGCGACTACTCCAGTGTGTGGTACAACGCGACGTTGCGAGGAGATATCAACCGCATCGAGGTCGGCCACCATACGAACCTCCAGGACAACGTCGTGGTGCATCTTGCCGACGAAATTCCTTGCATTGTAGGTAGTTACGTGACTATCGGGCATTCTGCGGTGGTGCATGCCTGCACAATTGGGGAGGGGGTATTGGTGGGGATGGGTGCGATAGTGCTTGACGGCGTTTCTGTTGGGGCCTATTCTTTGATTGGAGCGGGGGCTCTGGTGACACGCGGCAAGCAAATCCCTCCCGGTTCGTTGGTGGTTGGCGCGCCAGCTCGAGTCGTGCGGCCATTGAAAGGCCAGGAGCGCGAGCGCTTAAGAGAGTCCGCCGAGAAATATGCCGAAATGGCGCGTTTGTTCTTGGCCAATGGCTTCCAAGGGCCGGGAGCGAAACCGCAGTAATCGGGTCTGTGCGCCGAGGGGCTTATGGAAGAACGGTTGCAGGATCGAATATGTAGGACACGAAGGGTTTGACAGCCTGTGCAGGGGTGTTTTGGTGTGGTTTCCGAGTACATGGCGCTTGAATTGTATTGCAATTGATTATATTTTACCTTATTAAAGGGTATTAGCAGAATCCCAAGCGTCGGCGTGAGCCAAAACCGGTCACAAGGCGCATGTGGAGTGCGCAGCGAATATGAAGAGTTGAGGTTTGAGCGGTTTTGGGCGTTGAATGGTCAAACTAAAAGCGGGCCTCAACAGCCCGCAGGATGGTTAATAGATGAGAAAGCGGATCGAAGACGAATTCACCAACCTGCCGATTTCGCGGCAGCGGAAATATCAGTTGCGGATGCAACGCGACAAACGGTGCACCGAATGTGGTGAGCCGGCCGTTCAAGGCTCGCGGTGCCTGAAGCACCTGGTGAAGGCACGGGAACGCCAACGAAAGAAGCGAGGGTTGAAGCGGCGCTATTATGGCACGCTGAGCTACAAGCTTCAGGGCGTCACGGCCTGAAAATGGCGGCAAGGACCGGCGCGATTCCGTGATCACTTAAGGTGATCCCGGAAAGGTGAAGGTTGTTCTCTGCCTACAGACTGTGGCGGTTCCCCACCCTGACTGGAACGAAGCCTTGGCTGCTGCCTGGAGATTAGTCAGCACTGTGGTCGTGGTGAGCGACGCTCCGCGAACCAAAGAGAGCACGCTGCGAATCAGGAGTTCTGAGACGAGGCCCGGGCCCGCTTCTTCGCCAATTCCTTCTTCAATTTCGGCAAGGTCAGCGTATTGACGACGTCCTCTCGGGTGTGCCAGCCCTTGCGGGCGATACCGGCGCCCAGGCGCAGCCAGCCGGCGTGTTCAAAACGATGCGCGTCGCAGTTGATGACGCATTTGACTCCCTTGGCCTTCGCGTAAGGCCAAAGGCGCCAATCCATGTCAAAACGCAAGGGACTGGCGTTGAGTTCGATCCAGGTCCCCGTGTTGGCGCACGCATCGATTACCGCGTGCTGATTCACCTTATAGGGTTCGCGCTCCAACAGGAGCCGTCCTGTGAGATGGCCCAGAATATGGACCTGCGGGTTGGCTGCGGCGCCAACGAGCCGTTTGGTCGTTTCGGCCTCGCTTTGGGTGAAGCTCTGGTGGATGCTGGCGATGACAACATCCAGCTCCGCCAGCAAATCATCTGGAAAATCGAGCTTGCCATCTTTGAGGATATCCACCTCCGTCCCGGTCAGCAGCCGGAACTCAGCACCTTCGTCGGCCAGGGATTGGTTGATCGCCCGGATTTCTTTCAATTGTTCGCGCAGGCGCCTCGGGTCCAGGCCATTGGCCTGAAATGATGCCTTGGAATGGTCGGTGATCCCCCAATAGGACAAGCCCAGTTCGCGCATGGCGCGGGCGATCTCGGCGGGCTGCTGGTGCCCATCGCTCCAAGTCGAATGATTGTGCAGCGACCCCTTGAGATCAGACCACTCGACCAGCCGAGGCAGCGGGCCCTTTTCGGCGAGTGGAATTTCTTCCATGTCCTCGCGCATCTCGGGCGCGATATAATGCAATCCAAGGGTCTGGAAGATTTCCTCCTCGGTTTTGCACGGCGCCAGGAGCTTCCGGTCGCGCGTTTCGCTCTTGGACCGGAACAAGCCGTATTCATTGAGGCGCAGACCACGATCGATGGCGCGCTGCCGCATGAGGATATTATGCTCCTTGCTTCCGGTAAAATACATCAGCGCGGAGGCGAATTCAGCGTCGCTGACCACGCGCAAGTCGGCTTGGATGCCCCCTTGGAGCAGAACGCTGGCCTTGGTGTCGCCCTTGGCGATAACGCTGAGCACGCCAGGCTGGCGGGTGAAGAAATCGAGGACTTCTCCCGCACGTTTTGAGGAGGCCAGCAGGTCGATGTCCCCGATAATCTCCCGGTGCCGGCGAAGGCTGCCCGCCGTGCTGCACCGAATCACATCCGGGTGGGAGCGCAGGGCCTCCAGGAGCGACTCGGCAATCGGTATCGCCTCGCTAATCAGATGCTTCTCTGCGTAGGAGCGGCGCCGCAGGATGCCCTCGCAGATATTAGCCTGCGTCTTTTGCCCGAACCCGGCCAGTTCGGCCACCTTGCCGCTCCTACAGGCGGCCTCCAGTTCCGGCACACTGGAAATGCCCAGCCTGTCGTTGAGCGCCTTGATCTTTTTAGGCCCGAGTCCAGGGATTTGCAGCATTTCCAGCAACCCGGCGGGAATCGAGGCCTTGAGCTCGTCGTAATAGGCGAGCCTGCCGGTTTGGACCAACTCGGTGATCTTCTTTTGAATTCCCTCCCCAATGCCTTTGACCTCGCCGAGCCGGTCCTCGGCAATGATCACCTCAAGCGGCTCGCTCAGCCCCTCGACGACACGCGCCGCGTTGGCATAAGCGCGCGATTTGAAAACGACCTCTCCCTTCAACTCCAGCAACATGCCAATCTCGGAGAGAATCTCGGCGATCTGGTCTTTATTCATCGGCGGACAAGCGTTGAAATGCTACTTCTCACCCTCTCTCCGTCGGTACCTGACATAGGCCCAAATCATCAGGACGACGACCAGCACCACGAGCGCCCCCCAGTCCCGCCTCGCAAGCCCGACGATGCCTGGATTGGCTCCGCTGCCTATGATAGAGTTGAGTGTCATGACCATTCCTGGGAGTAGTTTACTCCCGCAGCCCCCGGTTTGAAAAGCGCGCTTTGAGGTTTTACACCAATGTCGCCGCCATTACACTCGGCCCATGAGCAAACCTAAGCGGCTTCCGATCGCGCTGACGATAGCGGGATCTGATAGCGGCGGCGGAGCGGGAATTCAGGCCGATTTGAAGACCTTCGCCGGCCTTGAAGTCCATGGGACCAGCGTGGTCACCTGCGTAACCGCCCAGAACCCCACGACGGTGCGCGGCATTCACCCCTGCCCGCCGACGTTTGTCCATGACCAATTGGAGGCCGTTTTCTCTGAGTTGCCGCCCAATGCCATCAAGACCGGCATGCTCTTCTCCGGCGCCCTGGTTCGGACCGTGGCCGGCTTTCTCTCAAAGCGCCGGGACATCCCGCTTGTGGTGGACCCGGTCATGGTTTCCACCAGCGGCACACGGTTACTCAAGCCGGCGGCACTCGAGATGCTCCTCGCCGAGTTGGTGCCGCTGGCTACACTCGTGATGCCGAACATGGAGGAAGCCGGGTTGCTCGCGGGAGAGGAGCTTCGCACAGAGGAAGACCTGCTGCCGGCCGCAGAGTCCCTCCACGCCCTTCTTGGGTGCGCGGTGCTCGTGAAGGGTGGCCATCTGCGGGGGAGCAGGGATGCCGTCGATGTCCTTTATGACGGCAAGAACGAATTACGGCTGGCCGCTCCGTACATTCGGGGGATTCGCACCCATGGCACCGGCTGCACTTATTCGGCGGCGGTGACCGCCTTTCTCGCCAAGGGCTTGCCTCTGCCGGAAGCGGCTCAACAGGCCAAGGG
>JBJKSV010000417.1:0-4394 GCA_046703605.1 Limisphaerales bacterium | reverse complement strand
ATTGTGGACACCCCCTCCCGCCTCTCCCTGCCGACGCCTCTCGGCCTCACATCTACTGCCCCCATTGCGGCAGCCCAATCACCACTCCGCCAGGCACCAGCCTTCGCGAGACTTGTCCCGATTGTGGCGCCCTCCAGCCGCTCCACGGCTACAACATCCAGAGGTTCACCGACAACTGCCTCAACTGCGGACGCCGCCTCCCGCCCCTCGACCCCAAATCCCCAACCCCTTGGCTCCCTCGCTATCCCTGAACCCAGACCCGATCTCGCCAGGCCCGCGTATCTCATGCCACGAACAGAACATCGACACTCCCCAGGTAGGGCGCGCAGTCCTCTGCGCGCCGTACCCGCGTATGAAACATCCAGACCAGGCCCGCCCCCGGACCGCCGCCGCATTTTGTTGCGCTTCCTCCCGAATTTGTAACCCCTTGTAACCTTTTTGTAACCCCTTTGTAACCCCTAAAATCGACCTAAGTCCCTGACTATCAACATTTGTTACGTTGTAACCTTTCCAGAGGGGTACATATACTCTCCCCCCTCCCCCGCCGGGCCTCGGCCCTGGATGCCGCACGTCGGATGCTGGCTGTTCGATGTCGGTTGTTGGATGCTCGGTGCATCATCCACCATCCATCATCCATCATCCCCCATCCCCCCATCCGTCCCTTTGGCCCCGGAAACCCACGGTCAGTCGTGGTAACCTATAGCCGCCTATGGTCACCAATAGTCACTCGGCTTCTTGCGAAACCTAAGATCCGACTTCCCTGGTCGCGCCTGCAAAATGTAGGCTGCTGAAACTGGCTGAAACTCGCCGAAACCTGCTGAAGTTTCAACTCGCCCTCTCTCCGCCATCGCATCGACCATTCCCCGGACTCTTGCACTTTTCCTTTTCCCTTTTGCCTTCCTCGCTCCCTCCTCCAAAATGCGGGCTACTGAAACTTGCCGAAGCCCACCGAAACCTGCTGAAGTCACAACCGCGCCCCCATTCGTTGGTGTCGTCCTCCCCTGCCCGGCGTGGGAAACGGGTCTTCACTCGCGCGGGCTGTGCCGGCTGCCATACCCCTCCACTCTTCACTGACATGCGCTCGCATGATGTTGGCACCCGAGGGAGGCTCGACAAGCCGGCTGATCGCTTCTATACACCTACGCTGGTCGAGTGCTGGCGCACCGCGCCATATCTCCACGACGGCTCAGCTCTAACCGTTCGCGAAGTGATCAGGACCCGCAACCAAGCGGACCGCCACGGCGCCACTGCGAGACTTTCGGCCTCGCAGATTGACGACCTTATAGAGTACGTGCTTTCTCTTTGAACCTGGATGGGCCCGTCAAGGCTTGAGCATGATGGCCAGCGTGGGGTCGAGGGGATAGCGTCCGAAACGCTCCCCATAGAGGGCCAACCCCCCAGGCAGGGCCGAATCCACTTCGAAGCGGATGACGATCTCGTTCTGCCCTTCGGCGGTGCGCAGGAGCCTCGCCGGGACAGGGGCATTTACGAGGTAGCCGTAAGAGCCGGCCTCGTGCAGCCTTCGGTCATGCTTCTGGGCGTGCCAGGAGAGGATGCCGCGGCTGTCGGCGGGGTCATCGGGCAAATCGAACTGCCCGACCGATTGGCCGGCTACGCGCACGCGCACCACGCTGGGAAACTTGATGGTGTCGGTCATCGGGTAAGAGTTCGGGTTCAGGCTGGGGTCGTGAGTGCCTTTGCCGCGCATGAAATCCCCTTCTTGCTTGGCGGCGCCCTTCATGTCCTTGCCAAAGAGTTGCTTGGCGGAGGCCTCGAAAACGAGGGAGGCGCCTTCAATCTGGCCGGCGTCCAACCCCTTGGGCCAGGGCAAGCGGTACTCGAAATACCCGGAGCCGGCGCCATCAACCTTCAGCCCGCCCATGACGTTCCATTGCTTGAGCGACCAGTGGGCGGATTTGAACGTGTCCGGCGCAAAGCGCAGCAGGCGAATCCGGGCGCCGTTCTGTTCGACTTCCTGGTCGCGGGGCGCCGGGCCGTCGGCCACCAGGAAGGTGGTGAAGTTGCGCTGGAGGACGTTGCCAGCCGCGTCTTCGAGGACGAGGCTAAGAATCGCCAGCGCGGGATGGTCCGGCATGGTGATTTCCAAAGGGTCGAGCGCCTTGGAGAGCCAAGGCTGAAACTGGATGGCGCGCGCGGTCTGGGAGAACCATTGGCGCTGGCCCAGATCATTCCAGCCGGAGAGCGTGGCATGGAGCTGAAGGCTGGAGCTTGGGGCGGTTCCGGTCATGAAAGAGGCCCAGAGGGGCACGCTGACTTCCTCGCCCGGCTTGACATCGCGGCAAAGCTCGCTGCCCGTGGAGATGTAGAACGGCGCATGGAGATCGCGCAGGCTCATTCCTGGAACGAGATGGCCCAGCCCGGTGTACTTGACGCTGCGGTCGTAGCGGTAATACCCATTCCATTCGTTGACAACGTCATGGTGCTCGGTGTAGAGCCAGCCGCAAATCTTCGGGTGCCGCCGGAACTCGTTCATCATCCTGTGATAATCCCAGCTCCAATCGCAATCGCCGGTGCTGCCCTCATAGCCCCAGACATTGCCACACTCGCTGTTGAGTAACGGCTGGTTGCCTTCGGTGCGTCCGCCGATGAAATTCCAGGTTGAGCCCGGGAAGGCGTTGTGGGTGACCTCATCGAGTTCCCGGCGCCATTCGTAGCCCGGCAGATAGACATGCCATGAATTGATGTCCGTCTCGACATGGTCGTTGTTGCACGGGGAATTGTCTTCCACCAAGCGCGTCGGGTCCATGCCCTTGGCCAATCGGTACACCGACGCGACCCAAACCTGCGTTTCAGGCAGGTATCGGCTGTGGCCGTTCTGCCGGGTGAACAACCCCCAAGTCTCGTTGAAGCAGACCCAGGCGAAGATGGAAGGATGGTTGAAATCGCGCTGAATCATCCCGGTCAAGGTTTTCTCGATTTCATGCCGCATCGGCGGGGTCGGTTGCCCCCAACTGTTGGGCACGTCGGCCATGAGCAGCAGGCCCAGCCGGTCGGCCCAATAGAGCTTGCGCGGCACGTCCACCTTCACATGGAGGCGGTTGGCGTTGAGGCCCAGCCGGCGCGAGCGCAGGATTTCATCGCGCATGAACTTGTCGCTGGGAAAGGTGTAGAATCCCTCGGGATTGTAGGACTGGTCCAAGCACATCCGCAAGTAGATCGGTTTGTTATTCAGCGCGATATAGGGAAAGCCGAGGCCAGGGACTTTGACCACGCTGATCTTCCGCATGCCGAAGTAGGACGAGACGTGGTCATCGGTATCGGCGGTGTGAAGGCCGGCATCCACCTCATAAAGGAACGGGTCGTCCAAAGACCACAGGTGCGCATTGGGAATCGCAATATCAAACTGCGCCGACGTCGCCCCCTCCGGCACGGGATGGCTTGCGTCTTCCACAGCCCCGGTCTTGAAATGAATCCGCAGCTCCGTTGCCTCGGGCGCCGGACCGCTCAACTCGGCCTCGACATGCACCGTTCCGCGGTCGATGTCCGGAACGAAGTGCAGGGTCTTGAGAAAGGTTTGCGGGCGCGCCTCCAGGTACACCGTCTGCCAGATGCCGCGAGCGTTGCCATAGCCTTGCTTGCCTTCGAGCTTGAAGGGGCGCGGGCTGTCATCGACGCGGACGACGAGCCTTTGCTCGTGACCGGGCTTGAGCCAGTGAGTCAGTTCGAATTCAAAGGGGATGTAACCGCCACGATGGAGGCCGAGGCGGTGTCCGTCCAGCCAGGCCGTCGTTTCCCAGTCGCAGGCGCCAATCACCAGAAACATGCGTTGCCCTTGCCAATCGGCGGGGGCTTGAATCGCGCGCGAATACCAGGCGATCGTGGCCAAATCCGGCACGCCGGAAAGAGGCGAGCCCCAGGGGAACGGCACAAGAATCTTTCGCCCAAACTCGTGCTCGCCCTCGAACCACTTGGCGGAAAGTCCTTCGTCTGCCTTGTCGAAGCCGAACTGCCAGTGCCCATTAAGGTTGATCCAGGCAGGGCGCTGGAAGTCGGGACGAGGGTTTTCGGGCAAGGGAATGGATTCGGCGGCCAGCGCGGCGCCGCACCCCAAGGCAAGCAAGGCCATCAATAGTTGCGGAAGGCGAGTCTTCATTATTTGGTTATGTTGCAGGTTCAAATCGTGTAAGGCCATCGTGTGATAGAGGCGCGTGACTTTCAATCGGAATCACTCTCACTTTGGAGGAAAAATCGTTGTGCCTTCAGGGGAACTTGGGAGTATTCTTTGGATGCCTGTGTGCCCCGGATCCGGCGTTGCGAGGTGTTGGCAGCTAGCCTTAAGCTAAACAACGATGAAGATGGTTACTAGGAATGTTTCTCTATCCGAGGAACTGGTCAAGTTCGCGGCAACTGAAGCCGAAGAAGGTGGCTATGGG
>JBJKSV010000416.1:0-2767 GCA_046703605.1 Limisphaerales bacterium | reverse complement strand
GCTGGTAGCGGCGAGCGGACCAACCGTGTAGCCCTTGACCTGTGGCGCAGGAGGGGCCTTGAAATTGGGACCGACCGCGCAGCCGCCCAATCCTAACAAGGAAGCTATGATTATGAATTCAACAACTGACGCCGCGCGCGTCGCGGCGAAACCGGACGTATTCAAAAACCGCATGGGAGTTCTTCTACAGGCGTGGCACTACGGCCTACGCCAAAAGTTCACGACAAAAGGTGGACAGCCGGCAAAGAGGACACCGGCACAACCGGAAGAATTGGCTAAGCGCCGGGAGGCGCGCGGCTGGGAGACAGCCGGCAATCGAAGGCAACGTTCGCCACCGTCTTGAGCGGCGGCAAACGGAGTAACACCACGACCGCCAGCAGGACCACTTCGGCGGCGACGGTCCCGGATGTTATTTGTCCTTGGGCCAGCAAGGTTACCACACAGTGGTGAAGCGGCGAAGTCGCGTCGGGGTGAATCACGTCATGAAGCGCCGCCGATGACGCCAGAACCTCGACGGTCAGAAACAAAAGAAGGCACACCACCGCCCAGAACCGCCGCATTCCGCGGTCTCGGAGCATCAATGGTTTCATTAGTGCCGGCATCATGCTTCTATAGTGGCTTTTAATATGTCGCAGAGGTGTCCATTATTCGCAAGTGGTTTTTCCGAAGGCCATGTGGACGTGAGGTTCAATTGGAGATTTTAGAATTGCGATTTGCGATTTGCGATTTGCGATTGAAGGGGGGCACTTTAGGTGTCTATAGCTGTCCATGGGGGACCAAAGGGAGCTATAGGTGGCTGGAATCATCACCGCATGAGCAGCGAGGGACCGGGAGGCTTGCAATGCACAAGAGCCAGGAGCATGATGAGAGTGGAGCAAATGAAAGAGAGCGGGAAAGGACAGCGAATTGAGCTGGGTCGGTTCGTCGTGGCGGACCCCGGGATATGCCATGGAAAACTGACCTACAGGCGTACGCGCATCATGGTGTGGCAGGTGCTCGCCATGCTGGAGCGCGGCGAGTCGTGGGACTACATCCGCGCGGCGTGGCCTGGCCAGATCACCGATGAGGCTATTGCCGAGACACTGCGCCTGGCACGAGCCTCCCTGTTGGACAAGCACGGCCGTTTGGCGAAGGAGGCGACCGAACTCCCGGCTGCCGGGTGAACGTGCTGGACGAGAACGTCGTTGCCCAGGCCAGCATGTCCTTGGCGTATCTGAAGTAGCGAACCCGTGGCTTGGCACCGACGGTGCTTTCCGACTTTACAAGCCAGTCTTGCCCTCTCTGAAGGATGTCGGCGCGGTCGCACCCGAGTGCGTGGGCAATATCGACCGACTCGAAGTGGTCTCGATTCCAGCGATAGATGATGACATCCGCTCCGACTCCAAGATAGCCGAGGATCTCCTTCTGCCCATCGCCCTCCAGGTCCACTTGTTCGGTGTTGTTCGCCTCCTCTCTCAGGAGTTGGACCCAGCGCCCGCTGCTTCGGTGGAAGGCGATGATGACCAGGCAATCGCAGGCCGCGCCCATAGTGCCGGAGATCTCCCACTGAGTATTCGCACCGGGCCGATGGATCTTTCGGACTTCAGCGCCTCCAAAGCAACTGACGGTGCCCAGATCGTAGCAGCCCTTGGAATCCTCCAGAAGCGCATGAGTTTCGGCGACCATCTCGCTATGCGCATTGACATACAACTGAATCGCCGCCTTGCCATGCCCGGGCGCGCCCTCAAGCTCCGTTCGCTTCGCCCTTCGCCAGCCCGCTGCGGCGTGGGCTAAACTGAGCGGCACCACAGGCACGGGCCTGAAGCCCAGACGGATTGTCTTGGGTTCCTGATTCAATTCGCCCGTTCCTGTGGAAGCTGCCCCGGGACAGGCGCGGCATATCAACAGCACCAAAAGGCACGCTCTGCAGCGTTTCATCACACTGCTTTGGTACATGTGGCCTCCTGAAGAGTCAAGGGGCAGAAATATCGAAATCCCGGATGCGGTTGACCTAGCGCCCGCCGCTGGCTATGGTTGCAATATGACACTGGAGATAGCGGATCTGGATGCATTGAAAGAAGCGGCCATCAGAAACTTCGATGATCACTTGGCGCATACGGGGCCGGAAGCGCCGCTGGACCGCGAGATCGCCCTCCTTCAGGTTGAACTCGAGCAGATATACCGGGTCGTTGTTCTTCTTCAGAAGAACGAGCCCGCCATGGAGAGGGTGGCAGGGATCTGGGCAAAGATGGCCCTGATTTGCGACGAGTTCGCCCACCGGATTTCCGCCATCGCCCACCAGCAGCCCGCCTATCGTGCGTCCTACGACCGCATCCTTGATCTCCGGAACGCTGCCGAAGAACGCCGCCAACTCCACTGTCGTGAATGATCCCGCCAAGCCGCATCGCGCAGCTTGCCGAGTTATACGATCGATACAACAATGCCTTCGACCCCCTGTCTGCAGGCTGCAACCGCGCCAGAAGGGAGTTTGACGAACTTGTCGCCAGTCTCCATACGGCACACGCCGCCGACGTTGACTTCCGCCAGTTCCGTTACGAACTGGTCCAGCGTTGCCGCGAATACCTGCGAAAGAACCCGTCGCAATAGTCGGAGTTGCGGCTCGCGTGCGGGGCGGCTCTTGACCGCTTACCCCCGAGGAACCTACCTTTACCGCGATGGGACGAATCAGAGAAATGGTAGTGGTTGAAGGTCGAAGGTGGTGGACCCTCTTCGACTCGGGCGCGCGGAATACCTACGTGGTTCCAGCGGTGGCCGAACTCCTCAAAAC
>JBJKSV010000415.1:0-3176 GCA_046703605.1 Limisphaerales bacterium | reverse complement strand
CAAATAGTAGGCATGCTTTCCGATCCGGTAAAAGTGCATTTCACCCTTGATTTTATTGGGGATTAGTGTAGCTGGCGGAAGGGGTGGGAATCGAACCCACGGTAGAGTTGCCCCTAACCCTGATTTCGAGTCAGGTGCCTTTAACCACTCAGCCACCCTTCCATTAGAGACCTTGGATTTCCCGCCGCGTGGCAACGAGCACTTGTTTGCCAGGTCGCCGCGCTGCCGCAACACACCGAGAACGGCAGGATACTATGGCAGAATCCGGCTTGTCGGCAAGGTGATTCGGAAAGGCGGTGGGGGAATTATGTATTGAATGAGCCGGGTTCAGCCTTGACAATATGGATGTTTTCATGCATCGAAGGGAATAATCATGAAATTTCTCGTATTGCTTTGCATCGCTGGGCTCGGAGCGTCCATGCCACTTTCATCCAGGGCCCAGTCCGGTGCCCGGGCTCCTGGAGCGGGCGCAGCGGGCCAGGGAAGGGCAGGGCAGGGGAACACCCTGGAAGGAGCGGGTAATGTTGGAGCCGCAACGTCGGACGCCGCCGGCCCAACGGCCACCGGGAGAATGCGCCCGCTGGACCCCGAGGGTTTGTCCGAGGGCGCCGGCTATCGCTTTGTGATTTCCAACGGCGTCGCGCGCGTGCCGGTGGTCGTGGTAAGTGGCACGCCGTATCAGATGGGCTGGCAAATCGGGCATTTGATGAAAACGGAAATCAGGGAGTTTCTTCCCTCGGCACTGGCTAGACTGGAGGCGGGTGCGGGGATTTCGGACGAATCTCTGGACAAGGTTTGGGCAACAACCGCAGCCTACACCGACGACCGATTTGAGCAGGAAGTGCTTGGGATCGCGGACGGAGCGGACATCCCGCTGCGCACCGTTGAGCATGTTCAGTGTCTGCCGTTGCTCATGCCCTATTCGTGCAGCAGCATCGCGGCTTGGGGCAAGGCGACCGAAGATGGCCATCTCTACCAAACGCGTGACCTGGATTGGTCCATGAAGGCCGGGGCGCACAATTTTCCTGCCCTAGTGGTCTATCTGCCGGCTCATGGCATTGCGCACGTCATTCCGACCTTTGCCGGGGTGGCCGGCGCCAACTGCGGAATGAACGCCGACGGGTTGGTTCTCTCGGAAATGGGGGATTCACCCGTGAGAGATGAGCCTTACAACATTCATGCCCCGCATTTTATGACCTGGTTCCGGACGCTGCTGTGGGACGCGCCGAATCTTTCGACTGCGCTGGATATGTTCCGGAGCCTGCCGCTGACAAAGAGCTATCACTTTGTGTTTGGCGACGGAAGAGCGGAGCACCGGGCGGTCAAGATCCGCCTGAAGGCGAGCAAGAGTGCCGGCGAGCGGGTTTGGATCTGGAAGGATGACGATTCCTCGGATGAACTGGCCCCCAATGTGCTGAAGGACGTGGTGTACCAGGACGAAGGCAGGGGGGCATTCCCGCTGATCAAAAAGCAGTATGGCCGGCTCAATGGCGAACGGTTGCAGAAGATCGCCTGCGCAATCCCGATCCGCGGGGGCAATGTGATGGACGTGGTCTTTGATGCCACCGCCCTGAGGCTCTGGGTCTCCTACGCCGCCGGAACCACCGAAGCGTATCAGAGGCCGTTCGTGTTTTTGGACTTCAAATCGCTCCTGGCAGACCGTGGTGCACCCACCGCCATGCGGGAAGCCGGACGGGACGCCCAGAAGGGGTTTGTTCAGCAGCGTTGACGGGCCAGGGCCGTTTGCGGCACCTGCACGGGCCGGAGCAAGGGTCGTGAGTTTGGCCTTCAAGCAGCAAATCCAGGAGCACTGGCGCCGTCGCAACGTCGTCGCAAATTGGCGGGCTGGCTGACCGGAATAGCTCTCGCGTGGTAGGGCGCGCAGTCCTCTGCGCGCCCTACCTTCGGATTGTGGCCATTTCGTTCCTGGCATGAACCTTCGGCCTAGACTCCCCCGATCCTCCTTTTCACTTCATCCAGGATGAGGAACCAGCCGCGGCCAGGCGCCACAGGGATGGACTCGGATGGTTTCCAAAGCTGTTCGGTCTGGGTGCCGGCGATAGGAGGGGCGTAATAGGCTACCTTGGAAGGATTCAGACCCAGCGCCTTCCAGTTCACGTGAAGCCTGACCTGAGTGCTCTGGGCGTCCCAACTGCCAATGGCAACGAACGAGCGGCCTGGTCTGCGATAGACGGAGGCCAGAATCTGCGGATTTCCGGTCGTAACCGGACAGTCGTTCACGAAGGAGGGCAGAAACTCCGTGCCCTGAATGCCGTATTTGTCCCAGACCTTCCACATCCCGCGCGGGTCTTCGGACCAACCGAGGCGGCCGGTTTCGCCAAAGACCATGCCGCGCCATGGGTTGGCGCCTTCGAGCATCTGGCTCATTAAGCCGAAGGGGAGTCCGGACATTTCAACCAGCCAGAAGTCCGGCGTGACTTTATTGCAATTGAAACCTTCCCCCAGCCAGAGGGAGTCGAGATAGGGGAGGATCTCCATGTAGAGCATGAGGCTGCTGGCATAGCCGGCATAAGGGTTGAAGTGGTTCCAGGAGTGCAGGTCGATAATACGCCCGGGCCGCCTATCGAGGATGCGGCGAGCCCGGCGCAGGCTGCGGGCATTGAGGGCGGAGTCGTCGATGTAGATTCCGTCGAGGCCGGCGGTGTCGCACATCCACTTGAGACCGGCGAGATAAAAGTTGTTCCAACGCGAGTCCGGACGTGTAATGACCGAGTAATCCATCGGGGCGTATTTGCCGCCGACCTTGCTCGTCCACGCCGGAATGAAGTTCGTGCCCAGGTTTTTCACCAGCCATGGACTTGGCCCGTTCGGGTGGATGAGGGTGCGAGCGGCGGGGCCGGGGCCAGGAAAGACAATCTCGCCGTTCATGGAAAACAGCGGAAAGAACTCGGGCATGTTCACCGTCAACTCGCGGGTTGTGTAATAGACGCGCACTTTAACGCCTTTGTGATGGGCGCGATGGATCAGGTTGCTCAGAGCGGGAAACGAGTCGTCGCTATAGGGATAATTGATGTAGGGATTGTAATAATTTCCCTGATGGATGTTGACGACATTGGGGCCTTGCTTGGGATCGCACTGGGCGATGACCTTGGCCGGCGAGGGCGATTGGTCAAAGCGGACCAACCACTGTTTTTCGGTGTCCAGCGTGTGAAAGG
>JBJKSV010000414.1:0-3924 GCA_046703605.1 Limisphaerales bacterium | reverse complement strand
TGAAGGCCTGCTTCAGCCCGAACCTCAACACCCAAGGCGCCATCACGCTGGTCTCTCGCCAGGGCCGGACGTTCAAAACGGAGCCGGTTGCCCTCTACTACCACGACACCGCCTCGGGCCAGGCTGTCCAATTGGCCGCTGTCAAGGACTGCACCGCCCAACTCATCCCGCCCAACCGGATCGTCTATAAGGACATCTTTGACTCGATTGGCGCCGACTTGCGCGTGACCTATACCAAAGGCGCGATGGAAACCGACCTCATCCTGGCCCAGCGCCCCAAACCCCCAACCTACTACGGCCTCAATGCCGCCACCACGCGTCTCGAGCTGTGGCATGTCTGGCACAATGCGCCCGTGCCCAAGCAAACGCCCGTGGTTCTTGATAAGGCATCCGGCTTTGCGGACAATTTGCTCGATTTCGGCGACCTCTGGTTCCCAGGCGGACGCGCCTTCAGCATTGCCGGCTCGGGCCAGACGGTGCCGGGAACGGCCGCCCAGGTGACCATACCGGACCGGAGCCAGCCCGGCACGATCGCCGTGGCCAAGGAATGGCACGGTGGGGCTACTTCCAGCGTGTTGATTGAGGCCGTCCAGTGGCAGGACATCCAGCCCGCGCTGGCCCCGCTGCCCGAAGTCGCGCTGAACGGGCCTCCGGCGAGGCCCAAGGACGCGCTCCTTTGTTTGGAAGACGCTTCAGAGCCGAGGCCGATGGGAAAGAGCGCGGCCCCGATTCAACTGGCCGCCGCCCCTTATCGTCCGGTGGGTGTGGCTCTCGATTACATTACGGTCAACGGCAGCGGGAGCTATACCTTTAGCAGCGGAGTCACGTACTGGGTTCAGTACGGCCAGTTTGGTGGGACAGTCACGTTCGAGCCGGGGTGCGTCGTGAAGGGCAGCACAGCCACCGGCGATTTCATCGTGTATGGCGCCATCGTCTGCCGCGGGACTTGCGACTCGCCGTCCATCCTTACCAGCATCTCCGACAATCAGTACGGGGCCGAGGTGGACAACGGCTGCCCGACGGACGACAGCGGCGTGGGCCTCTGGGTTTATTATGACAACAACTACCCCGTTGCGCTGAGCGGGATCCTGCAGCGTTACTTGCCCATGGAGTTTGATGCCAACGGCTCCACTCACTACACGTACTCCGTTTCGGACTGCACGTTTGAGTGGTGCCCAGTCGCCATCCGGGCGCAGGATGTGACCGTCTCCATCCAGAATTCATCGGCCTGGCGCGTCGATACGCCGGTCTATCCGCTTGACGCCGATGTCGTTGTCGTTGGGAGCTTCGGCACCGGCTGCGGCCCTGAGACACTGCAAAGCTCCGTCGTTTCGGGCATGGAGGCGGCTTCCGGCGGATGGGGGTTGAGTTGCAACATCTGGGATAACGACGCAAGCGGCCACCGCGCGACCTGGAACACGCGGTCCATTGTCTATTGGCTGCATGGATACAGCTCCATATGCCTCTCAAACTCCGGCCCGGCCCCGTGGCAAGGCGGCTGCACACTCGTAACCCCGAAGCACGCCGTCACCGCCACCACGGAGGACACTGGGGATATGACCGGACGATCGTTCAGGTTCGTAGGCAAGAGCGGTGCGCATCGGGTCGTGCAGTGCGTGGCCGACCAGAACCTGGCCTGTGGCGTTGCCCTGCTGACATTCGACTCAGAGCTTCCGCCGGACGAGTTCGAACCCGCCGCAATGCTACCCTCCGACGCGTACCGAAAGCTCCCCGCCACCTTTGAGCAGTACTGGGACGAGCACGGCTGCACGGCCGGCTACATCCCGTGCATCGCCACGGGGCAGATGAAGAACGCCACCGCCGCCGATTGGTGGTTTCTCGATGTCGGTCAAGGCTACGATCACCTTGACCCCTCGGTGTGGTTTCCGAACCGGGCCAGCGTAAGCGTCCCGGTGTCTGGCGACAGCGGCAGCGGCACGTTCATCGCGATCAACGGCCAGTTGGTCCTGCTCGGCCCGTGGAAGACCATGGGAGCGCATGACCTCGTGGACCTTTCCGCGACACCGATCGGGCCGCTGCGCAACGACTATTCAGGCTGGGTGGGATTCCAGTTCACGGTGGGCGAACACGACCTCCTCGTTGAACAGCTCGAGAGGTGGAAGGTTGACGGCAACAGCCAGAACCATATCGTTAAGATAGTTGACGCCAATGGCGTGGATGTTCCAAACGCGTTCGCCCAGTTGTGTATGGGCCACCCGAGCGATGCGCCCGGCCAGTTCATACCCTGGCCCCTCGCGCACGGGCCGGTGACCCTCTACGCTGGCAACACTTACTATGTTGTGAGTCAGGAGTACCAAGGCGGCGACGCTTGGTACGACCCACCGTACTGCCCGATGACGATCGACCTGGGCGCGGCCACCTGCGAGGGAGCCGCCCAGGCCCCTAACGGCTCACAAACGTACACGACCTCCTACGGCTCCTGGACTTACGGACCCGTAAACCTCATTTACTACTGGGGCGGCGGCGCCACCCCGGCGTATGCGGAGGACATCAACAGTGCGATCGAGTCGCGCGGTGACCCGGAAAGGGTCACAACGGTGGACCTTTCCGGCTTCCGTAGCATGCAATAGGACGGTGGGAGGGCGTTATGAAGCGAATTGCATGTACAGCCAGTGCGGCCCTGTGCCTGAGTGCATCGGTCTTTGCCCAAGGCACCGTCATCTTCAACAACGGCCCTGGGGGCTTGGTCCAGAGGTGGACCAACCAGGGCATTGAGACGCCCGTCCCGGTGTCCAGCGCCGACGTGGACTATGTCCAGCTCGTCTATGCGCCAGCCGGGACGGCGGCCGGTCCGTACGGATGGCAGGACGGGGCGTTCGTGGGGTACTATGAGGGCGCGGACCAGAGGGTGGCGGACAATCCGGGCTGGATGTTGGGGCCGAGAACCGGCATTAGCACCAACGAGGCCGGCCGCTTCGACGGCGGCGTGGTGTCGCTGGCCGGCATTCCAGCGGGCGGGCGGGCCAGCTACGCCGTGTTCGCCTCGGCGGAGGGCGTTGACTATGCCGGGAGGCCTGTCCACGACCTCTACCAGGGTCTGTCGGCGGCCTTCACGACAGCCACGGGGGCCGACGCCGCGTCCGCCGTTCCCCTCTCTGACTGGTTCGGCGGCGTAACGCTCATACCCATCACCTCCTGGCCGCTTCTCCTGGCGCCCTCGCTCAGGATCATTCGTGCGCCGGGGGACGAGGTGGTCATCATTTACCAGGGCACGCTGCAATCCGCCACGACCGCCGCCGGGCCTTACACTGATGTCGCAGGCGCAACCAATCCCTACACCGTGCCCATCGGCGGGCCGGCGATGTTCTTCCGCTCATACCAGACATACCAACAGTATGGCGCCCAGAGCTCAGGAGTCGGCGGGACGCAATGCCAGGGCAAGCCGGGGCAGTTCTGACACGCAGCTTATTCTATTTCGCTTTCAAGATGACACTAATTGTGGCATGTTTGCCACATGGCAAGACCGAAAATAATCGATACGGATCTGGTGGCCCGTGCCCAAACCGTCGTGGCTCGAACAAAAGACGCGCGAGAACTTCGCGCGGCGCAAGCTGTCCTGCTGCCTGGTGTGGCCAATATGACCCTGGACCAAACGGCCGCCATCCTGGGCGTTGCGCGGCGCACGGTGGTTCGTTTGCAGCGGTTGTTTCGCCGCCAGAGCCACCCAGCGCCGGGACCGAGCCCACGCTGGGGTGGGCGGCGTCGAGGTTTGTTGAGCCCGGAGCAAGAGCGGGAATTTCTGGCGGCTTGGAAACCAAGCGCGGAACAGGGCCAGTTGGTCGTGCTGGCGCCTTTGCGAGCGGCCTTGGAGAAGCGAGTGGGTCGAGCGGTGAAACCCTCGGTAGTGTATCGCCTGCTGGAGCGGCATCGCTGGCGCAAAGTGGCGCCCGACACCCGACACCC
>JBJKSV010000413.1:0-3753 GCA_046703605.1 Limisphaerales bacterium | reverse complement strand
GCCCAGGCCATGGATCTCGCGGCGCTGCACATCCTGACTGCGGCGGGCGGCCCCGCCACACTGGCCGCTGTCAATGCGGCCGTCCAGGACAAGGATGAAGCCGTGCAGAATGAAGCCGTTCACATGCTGGCCAGTTGGCCTAACACCTGGCCCGACGACGCCGCCATTGGCGAACCGCTCCTGGCACTGGCCAAGTCCGGTTCGAAGCCGTCCTACAAAATCCTGGCCCTTCGCGCTTACCTGCAATACGTCCGGGCCGGCAAAGCGCTCAACGGTGAGGACAAAGTGGCAAAGGTCAGTGACGTGCTTCCCTTGCTGACGCGCCCGGATGAGAAACGCCTGGCCATTGCCACCGTCAGCGATATTCCTAATGCCGGCGCTCTCAAGCTGCTGACCAGCTTCACGGCGGACCCGGATGTCGCCGACGACGCCAGCTCCGCCATCATCAGCGCCGCCGGGCGCAACCTGCCAGGGGTTTCGCGCGAGGAACGCGAGCAGGCCCTGCGCCTGGTTATCGAGAAGTCCACCAGCACCACGCTTAAGACCCGCGCCGAGGCCGCGCTGAAGAGTCTCCAGTAGGGCGGGGCAGTACTGCGGGGGCTTTGTGGGGTTGTCATCGATATGGAGATGTTGAGGGTTTGTGTGGATGTTTGGGCTGGAGAACTATCGGTTGGAATCGGTTGGAATCGGTTGGAATTGGTTGGCTATCGGTTGGCACAGGTGAGAATCGGTTGGCAAAGAATGACGTGAAGATGACCCTGGATGGTGCCGGGCAGGAGAATGGGCCCAAACCGCGGGGGGGCTGGTTCGGGGTCTTTGGTCTGTCGTTCATAAATTCGTCTGTCTGCTATGTATAGGTTGACAAGCGGGCCTGGAGGGCCGACAAACGCGATTTTGTCTCAAAAACATTGATGGCAGAGGTCCTGGCCACAGTGTTTTGTTTGCCAGCCCGAGACTTCAGAGCGCGGGCTCCAAGGATGGGGAGGGTGTTACGCGGTGATGGATTTTGGATTTTGGAAATGACTGGAAATGAGGAGGTTGGAGAGAATGTAACCGTTACGGGATCGTTACACTTTGCTTGACCTAAGCGGGGCGCAGCGGGTGAATGGGCGCCTCCGGTTTCGAAGGAACGCCAATTGTCGCTGATAAACGCTAATCGAAGGCCGACAGGGGCAGATTCACCGGCGGGTGCGGCGGTTGACAGGGGGGCGCAGTTGGAAAGGCTGCCAGCCAGCGCGGAACCCGAGGTTCAGCCTTTGGCTTGGTTTTTTTCTGGCTGCCTTGGACAGGTTTGTCATCTCGGTCGATCAATGGCCTTGCACCTCGAAACAGAGCAGCATGTCCGCCCGCCAAAGGGCACTGAAGGCGAACGCACCCTGGTGAAGCTGAATGGTAAGTTGGTCTGCGACAGCGGCCCGAACCGGTCCGATTCTGGCCCAACGGCGGCAAATCCCAAAGTTCCCAAAATGGGAAGTTGCTGTTGACAATAATAATAGAAATGGGAACTTTATGCATGTCGTGGCGCTCAAGAGCTTGCGGGAATTCTGGGAGCAGCACGCCGATTCCCAGGCTGCCCTCCGAGCGTGGCATCGGGAAGCCAAAGCGGCTTGCTGGAAGTCCTTTGACGACATCAAGCGCCGGCACCGGAGCGCGGACTGTCTGCCGGGCAACCGGGTGGTGTTTGACATCAAAGGCAACAGTTACCGCCTGGTCGTGCGCGTCCATTACAACACGGGCCGGGTTTACATCCGGTTCGTCGGCACGCACAGTGATTACGACAAGATCAACGCGGAGACCATTTAATGAACGCAAAACTCATCAAGACTGAAGCCGATTACGAGGCGGCCCTGGCCCGGCTGGATGCCATTTTCGAGGCCGAACCCGGCACGCCGGAGGGCGATGAAGCCGAACTGCTGACGGCCTTGATCGAGATGTATGAGGAGAAGGCGTATCCCATGGGCATGCCCACGCCCATCGAGGCCATCAAATTCCGCATGGAGCAGCAGGGCCTCAAAAACAAGGACCTCATCCCCTTCATCGGCAGTCCCAGCAAGGTGTCGGAGGTGCTTTCCGGCCAGCGCAATTTGAGCCTCACCATGATCCGCAACCTGGCGCGGGGCCTGGGCATCCCGGCGGAGGTGCTGATCGGCCGGCCCGGGGCGCAATTGAAGCCGGGCCAAGACGTGGCGGAACTGCGCAAGTATCCCATTGCCGAGATGCTCAAGCGCGGCTGGTTTCCCGGCTTCAGCGGCACGGTGGCCGAGGCGCGGCAGCAGTTGGAGGATTTGTTCAGCGGCTTCGCGGGCGCGCTCGGCGGCCATGTCTTGCGCCCCGCCTTCAACCGCCAGCATGTCCGCAACGGTGGCCGGCCTGACGACTATGCGCTGGCGGCCTGGCGCATCCGGGTGATGACCCTGGCCGCCAAGGAGACTTTGCCTGCATATCAAAAGCGCACCCTGACTCCGGAATTCTTCGCCCGGCTCGCCCAGTTGAGTTACCTCGAGGCCGGGCCGAAGCTGGCCGGCGAGTTTCTCGGCAAGAGCGGCCTCCAACTCGTCATCGAGCCGCACCTGCCCAAGACCCATCTGGATGGCGCGGCGATGAAACTGGAGGATGGCTCCCCCATTATCGCGCTGACGCTCCGGCATGACCGCCTGGACAATTTCTGGTTCACGCTTTTTCACGAGTTGGCCCACGTCGCGCTGCACCTGGACAAAGAGGATTTCGAGGTGTTCTTCGACGATCTGGACGACGACCGGCGCGACAAGTGTGAGAAGGAGGCCGATGCCTTTGCACAGGAGGCGCTGATCCCCGCCAGGCAATGGAAGGCATCGGGACTTCCCAGGCATGCTCCGGCCGACGCGGTGCTTCGCCTTGCCAACCGGTTGCACATCAGTCCCGCCATCCCCGCCGGACGCTTGCGCCATGAGCGGAAAAATTTCTTCGTCCTTAAGAATCTGGTGGGCCAGGGCAAAGTCCGTTGCCTGTTCGCGGACGCCCGCAGTTGAGGTTATGCCAGCCACCGACACCAGCGAGAAGGGGCTCGAAGGTTTGATCGTCGCCAGTCTCGTCGGTTCGTCTGGCGCGCCCACCGTCAACGCGGCTGTGATGCACGACAAACCGGTGCCCGGCGCGGCTGCGCCGCCGCACTATGTCGCAGGCAATTCAAACGACTACGACCGCGACCACGCGGTGGACCTCTCCAAGCTCCTCACCGAAGGCATGCTGGTCGCGGAAATAGGCGAGCCGGCGCCAACCCCGGTCAGCATGCGCCAACGGGAGCTCATCGAGCAGCCACTCCCGCGGGTCCAAAGGGTATTCACCATGCCCCTCGACGAGCTTTGTGCGCTCTGGAGCGATACGGCCGAGAGTCTGCGTTCACAGCAACCCGGCAGCCAGACTTAGGCTCGGACCTGCCGCACCGCCACGAACACGACCAATAGGTGAAGGAAAACGCGCAAAAGAGGCTAGAGAGTGAGCCTCCGCACGTTCTCGAGGTTGGACGCCGGTTTGCACGATTGGAGGCGTTCACTGCGGAATGGCTCGAGTCTGGGGGCGGACTTGTCGATGCAGTCACGGCGTGGCGGGGTTATCGTGGGGCGCCCCGGCAGTGATCTGGGAACGCTTATCCGCGCTGATAAACGCTAACCAGCGAGATAACCAATCTACGCTCGTCGGCGCTACAAAAACCCACAAGGAATTGACCCTTGCGGATTGTTGGTTGCATGGTGGGTTTGCTGGAAACGATCCAGG
>JBJKSV010000412.1:0-12288 GCA_046703605.1 Limisphaerales bacterium | reverse complement strand
CGTCCAGCCCAGGCGCAATCAGCATACACGCCCGCGTCCTAAGCCGGAAGGGCCGCCCCTTTCTTGTGTTGCCCTGTCACCGCTCCGCCGCGCTGGAGACCTTGAGCTTGTATCCGGCCCAGACACTCGCCGCCCGGCTCGCCGCGAGTCTTTTCACCCGCCTTGTCAGGGCCTCGCTCCCCTTTGGGTCCCGCTCTGTCGTCCTTGCGCTCCGTCTCACGGACCCCTTTAGCGAGTTCCTGGAGCGCCTGGCAGGCGGGCCGCTTCTGCAAACCCCCGGCCTTGGGATCCTCGCGGGCAACCCTCGTAGCGAGGCGCGCCGGTTCATGGTGTTGGTGTTTGACCGCGGACAAAGGCCCACGGCGGTGGCGAAGACCGGCCTAAACAGCCCAGCCCAGGAGTTGATTCTCAGGGAACAATCGCTTCTCTCCGCAATAGACGGCAAGCTGCCTGGTGTTCCAAAGGTGCGCGCCTCATTTCTCAACCCTCGGCTTCGGGCGATGGCCTTGAACTTCGTCCGCGGCCATTCGCCCCGCCCGGCGGAGGCCGGCGCCCTGCCCGGCTTGCTCGCCTCCTGGATCAACACACGGGCCACTGTCCCGCTCTGCCAAACGGCGGACTGGCTGCGCCTGCAAAAGGCCAACTCCGGCAACCCCGTCTTCTTGGAGCTAAACCGCACTCTCCGCGAGCACCGCATCGCGGCAACGCTTAGCCATGGCGATCTTGCGCCTTGGAACATCAAGGTCGATAACAGCGGCGACTGGTCCGTGCTGGATTGGGAACGTGGCGAACTCATGGGAATACCGGGTTGGGATTGGTTTCATTACGTGTTGCAACCGGCGATTCTCGTCGCGCACTTGGGCACTCGCGCTCTGGTCGCGAAGCTCCTCGGTGTCCTCAACTCCGACGCTTTCAATCAGTACGCCTCCAGGGCGGGCATCGGCCGAATCACCCGGGAACTGGCTGTGGCCTACCTCCTGCATTGCATCGAGGTCATCAAACCTTCGGAGGGACGGGAACAAACGCGCACTCTGCTTGCGGCCATGCTGGCCCGGCGGGCGGAGGCCTGAGCGTCCTGCCTGTGTATTGGGCTTAGGACGCGCTTGCCCCTGGCTCTTCCCGCAACGCCACCAAGCCCTTTGAAATGGCGTACTTGGTTAGACCAGCGACGCTGTGGATGTTGAGTTTGCGCATAATCCGCTCACGATGCGTCTCCACCGTGCGAACACCGACGCCCAGCCGGCAGGCTATCTCCTTGTTGCTTAACCCCTCGGCTATTTGAATCAGAACCTCCCTCTCGCGGTGGCTGATCCGCTCCCCAGGTGCGCCATCCGGAGTTTCCTGCACATAGCGGTTCAGGACGGCTTGGGCCACATCAGGACTGAAATAGGAATCGCCGGCATTGACGGTCTGAATAGCCCGCACCAATTCCTCGGGCGAGGCCTCCTTGAGCACGTAGCCTCGCGCCCCAGCCTCCATGGTGCGCATGGCATATTCGGGGCTGCTATGCATTGAAAGGATCAGAACCCGGGTTTGAGGCAGTTCCTTGCGCAACACCTCCGTCACAGCCAAGCCGTTTAGCCCAGGCATATCGACATCCATCAGCACCAGGTCCGGCGCCAACTGCCTGGCCTTCGCCAGCGCTTCGTCGCCGTCACCCGCCTCTCCCACGACTTCCAACCCCGGCTGCCGCATGAGGCAGGAAAGAATGCCTTTGCGCACAACCGGATGGTCATCGGCGAGGAGCAACCGAATTCGTTTCTTCTGGGATGAACTCATCAGCGGATGCCTATGGTTCGCCCCTGACTACGTGGTCAGACTGCTTTGTTTCATCCTGCACCTATTCTCCACGCTTCGTTATCCTCTGTCAATCATCCAATTAGGACTCAACTCCCGCCGCCTACTCGCGAGTCTTCGAATCCATAAGGATTGTGACCGGCCCATCGTTCGTGAGTGTCACCTGCATGTTGGCGCCAAATTCTCCGGATTGAACCGGCTTGCCCAAATCCCGATTGAGCTGCGCCAAAAAGCTGAAATACAGCGGCCTGGCAGCTTCCGGCCCCGCTGAGCGGGAATACGATGGGCGATTGCCTTTCCGTGTGCTGGCGTAGAGTGTGAATTGGCTGATGAGAAGGATGCCACCACCCAGTTCAAGAATGGAGCGGTTCATCACCCCCTTTTCATCGTCAAAAATGCGTAGCCGGACAATCTTGCCGCTCAACCATTCGATGTCTTGATCGGTGTCAGCTTCTTCAATGGCCAGCAGCACAACCAGTCCTTCCCCAACGGCCCCCTTCAGGTTCCCACCGATCCTCACACTGGCGTTGAGAACTCGTTGAATAACTGCGCGCATGCCTTTTCTTGGGGTTGCTGCCCCAGTTGTGAATCGTCGGGCGGCGAGTATATTGGAATCATGAATACGAGAGCAATGACCGATAAACTTCAGACCTGGCGAGAACTCGCCGGTGAGCAAGCCCGAAATGCCGGAGAGGTAACCGACCGCTATGTCCGTGAGAACACATGGACCACCATTGCGGCCTCGGCACTTCTCGGCTGCGTGTTGGGTTATTTGCTTGCCAGCAGAGCCAATTAAGCCAGGGAGACTTTTCAGTCCTGGGCCTTCTTGGGAAGGCAGCCCACGCGCGCGAAGGTGATCGCATAGACGAGCACTCCAGCCAGGAGGACCCAGGGGTCTCCCTTCATCAGGGAGAGGATGCCCCAGCCAAGGACTGCGGCGATGAACAGGTACACAACGATTGTCCAAATCAATTTCACGCGTGGAATTTACCTCGCTTCCGCTCCCGAGCAAGCGTCGGGTGTCAAATGACGCCGCTGCCGCTTGGGCAACCCGTCCTCGACATCCTCGACGCGAGGCCTGCTGACTGCCCGCTCAGCCGTCAAGTATTGCCTCAAAAAGCCAGGTTTGTCGCGGCGTCCGCCCCGCTGATAATCTCGCCACATCGCCGCGGCTACCCTCTCAGCATTGTGCTTCAATTCGGATGTCAGATACTCGAACATCAATTCCATCAGCCGTCCCAGAGCCACGCCCCCCGTCCGGCCCACCCGTCTATAAAGCCAATCACTCCAGTCCATAAACGCCTTGAACGGTGAAAGCCTCAAAGCCCTTTCGCCGCACTCCTTGCTCCATCCGTCGGCGGGTTCCGCACCGCCCAGATGCGACTTCTCGTTCCAGAGCAGGCGGGTGCTCTCAACAAAATTCCCGCTGTTGCCGGTCAGATCCCAATACCTGGCAAATCGCCGCAGCTCCTGCATCTGCTCGAAGGCAATGAGCTTCGTCCGCAGAATCTCGTACGGGGGAAGCGGGTTGTACACCATCCCCCATTCCGCGTCATGCCGGACTATCGGAGTGCCGCGAAGGCGCTTGAGAATCCCCACCTGGATTTCCTGCGGCCCCAAGCCGATGAGGCGGTCGAACCCGGCGCCGAAACTCGCCATATCTTCGCCGGGTAGTCCGGCAATAGGGTCGGCATGGATGTGAACACCGGTGTCGCGGCGCAGGAATCGGAGGTTTTCCTCCAACCGCTCATAATCTTGGCGGCGCTGGATCCGCGCCGCAACCTCCGGGTTAAAAGTCTGGACGCCCACCTCGAACTGGAGCGCCCCTGGCGGGAACCGCGCGATGATCTCGCGCAATGGCTGCGGCAGCCGGTCGGGAATCATTTCGAAATGGAAGAAGTGTCCGGGCCGATAACGTTGGAGGAGGAATTCGAGGATGGCCCCGCTCGTCTTGATGCTCAGGTTGAAGGTGCGATCCACAAACTTGAATTGGCGCGCACCCCGCTCCAACAGACGCTCCAGGTGCTCGAGAAAGGCGGCCAGTGGGGCCGTGCGAACCGGAACCTCAAGCGACGAAAGACAGAACTCGCACGAGAATGGGCAACCGCGAGACGCCTCGGCATAGATCACCCGGTGCGCAATATCCTGCTCGTCGTAGAGTTCGTAAGGCAACGCCAGTTTCGTGAACTCAGGGGGCTGAGCCGGGATGACCCGCGCGGAGGGTCTCTCCCCAGAAAGCAGTTGCCGGCAAACCTCGGCGAATTTCAGATCCGCTTCCCCGGTGATGACGTAGTCCGCCAGTTCTGTCAGCGACTGCTTCTCAACTTCAAAGCTGACTTCCGGCCCCCCCAGAATGACGACCAGTTCAGGATGCAGCCGCTTGAGAATCCCCACCACTTCCCAGGTCTGAGTCACATTCCAGATGTACACCCCCAAACCGACGATCTTAGGCGCCCGCTCCAGCAGCTTCTCAGCTATCTCCAATGGGCGCTGGCTGATATCGAACTCAAGCAGGCACGCCCGGGATTGCAGTTCGCCCAAATTTGCCAGCAAATAGCGCAGCCCGAACGCCGCGTGAATATACCTGGCGTTGAGGGTGGATAGGACAATGTCACTCATGTCGGTCCGGTATGGGGTGCTTACCTACCCACTATTAGGCAAGAATAGTCTTGCTATTGTTCAAAAAAAGCTCAGTGTTCGCGTGTCTGTAGATGATTTTGCGAAGTCCAGGGCATGGTAAATCTTCAGGTGAACGCGTTTCGGTGATGATTTGAAACCCGGCAAGCGGGAACAGTCTGGTGCGAGCAAATGGTCTGTCTAGGACAGAAAAGCAGTAATAGTACATGAGTGAAAAATTGTTCGTAGGAAACCTCTCCTACAAGACGACTGAAAACGACCTGCAGGATGCCTTCGCGGCGCACGGGACGGTAATCGAGGCGAACCTGATGTTGGACCGCGTGACCGGTCGTCCGCGCGGGTTTGCTTTCGTGACGATGAGCTCGCCTGAGGAGGCTCAGAAGGCGATTGAGGCCATGAATGGAAAACAACTGGATGGCCGTGCGCTGACCGTCAACGTCGCCCGCCCGCGCGAAGAGCGACCGAGTGGCGGTGGAGGACGGCGGGAGTTCCGAGGGGGCGGCCGGCGTGAGTACCGCTGATTTTTAGTATTCAGCCGCTAGTTTAATCAGCCCGAAGAACGTATAGGGGTCCACAATGACCACCGGCGTTCGAGGGTGGGCTTTGGCCAGGGCCTTCGATACATCGGCATACCAGTTTGGCGGCCTGAGAATGCTCCTTGCCCACAAGAATCCTGGGCGGCCCTGACTCCGGTGAGCGGCCTCCGTCATTACGGAAGCCGCTTGCCCGGCATCGCCGGGCAGGTCGCGCTCTGGACAGGTGGCCATTCCTGCATAAACACGCGGTCCTTTTTCAAAATGCGTCCCGGCGCCATCCGGGCTGAAGGAGTCATAGGCCTTGTATTCGGTTTCGGTTGACGCGCCTGAACTGCCGTCGAGGATGAAACCGGTGATGCTCATACCCCAGCGGTCGTAATACCGGCGGCAGTGCGCAACCCACACCCCCAAACCGGATGGAAGGTGGGAATCGGGGCGAAAAGTTAGACCACGCGGGTTTAAATACCCTGCCCCGGAATCCCCTGCGATGAAGAAATCGTTCGTCGTGGCGTGCCGGTAGGCATACACCAGCACCTGCGGCGCCCGGTCCGCCAGGTTCGGATCGAAGGCCCATCCCAAAGGAATCTTGCCTCGCGCCGGGTCCCGGAAAAAGGCCGGCACCGCTTTATAGAGCCATGAGGGCGAGTCATAGTCGCCCACGTAATGGCCGACGAAAAATTTGTTGGCCACCTTCCCCTCGCTCGTGACATAGCCTTTGGCTTTCCACTCCGCCAATCCGGGCTTGGGATTGGGCTGAGGATAGCGGCCAGCCAGCGGATAGTACTGGTAAAACGACGCATTGGCCATCGCCCCCAAGCCCGCGGCATCCGCCTCCATGTAACCATTGAACTGCGAAATCAACCTCCCAAACTCCCATTCCGTGGGCACGCCGCCGTGTTTGCAAGGAGGCTGCGAGTGGGTCGTGTATTTGTAGGGCCAGGGAGGAAACCCGCCGACCTGGACAAGGCCGCCGTCAGCCCGGTCGTAGAGCGCGCGCATGACCTCCAGGAACCCTCTCCGATCCGCGCCTAAAGGTTGATCGAGGTCGTCATTGGGGCGTTCATCTCCCCAGGGTGAAAGGTCGAAGAAGAAGGCCCGATGAGCGATGAAGTAGTCGTGGTTGGAGAGCGTATGCATTGTCGGCCCGGCGCGGCGCGCGTGCTGCAACCAGAACGAGTCGATGTAGTAAGCCGCGATACCCGGCCCACAGAGCCCAGCGCGCAGATACCTGGCCACCGCCCACCGATACGCATCGACCTTGGCACTGCCGCTTGACGGCTCGTCAAGGCCTGGAATCTGCCCTTTCCCGGTAAACTTGGAGGTGCCGTCCGGGTTCACCAGCCAAAGCTTGACCGGCAATTTGAGCCGCTGAACCAACCTCTCGAATATCGATCCCTCATGCAGGTCGTAGCGCACCGGCAACAAGTCTTCGCATCCCGCCGCCGTACAAGCCACGTCCGCTGTGGCCGGCACCCTAGGGTCATAAACGACCAGGCCCTTGAAGACCGGGCGCAAGACGCGCAGGACCTCTTCCACGCTCCCCAGCGAATGAACCTCGCTTCCCTTGAGCCAGCCATCCTCTCCCCGAAACCAATCAAACCAGAACCGGTCGGTTTGGATGCCAAACCCCTCGCAATAGAAGAGATAGAACCGCGGTGATTGGCGGTTGGCCAGCCCTTGGAGGGCGGACAGAAGGTCCATCGTGTCCCACAACTTCGCAGCATTTGCCGGGACGCCCAGGTCCAGATGGTTCAACGGCTCGGCATTAAAGGTATAGACAATCCTCGGTGCCGACGCGTGGGCCTGCGCCCCCTGCGCGCAAAGGCGCAGGACTGCCAGGCACGACAGGATGCACATTGCAGTGAGCCGGATCCAAGCACGGCGGCGGCTGTGGAATTGGCATTCGGTTGGCAAACTGTGGCGCCACGGTAGAGAACCCATCTTCGAATTCGGTGAAATCACTCAGGTTGTCGGTCACTAATTCCGCTACCCCGGCCTTCTGAGCCGCGACTGCGTGTAGCCAGTCATGCACCCGTCCTCCACGCACTCCGCGCCGCTGGGCAGCGTCCAGCACGGCGTACATCTCACAAAATCTGCCGGCTTTCAAGCGGGATGCACAGGTTTGCCGAAAAGCGAGCAGACTCCAAACGCAAAGAAGCCCGCTCAGCCTTTAGAGCCGAGCGAGCCCTTGAATCCCAGGCTGCCCGGCGCGTTACTTCTTGGCGCCTGCCATGGCCGGCTCGCCTTCCGTGGCGGGAGCGGGTGAGGGCGCGCTCTCCTTGTCTTCCGGAATGCGCATTCCGAAGAACGAGCGATAGATGAAGAACAAGGCGATGGCGAACAGAACCGCTCCGATGGCGATCTTCAGGCCCGGGTTGTGGGCCTGCAGAGCAACGGCGATTTCGGTCGCCAGGAGGCCGAACAGCGTGGTGAACTTGATGATCGGGTTCATCGCCACCGAGCTGGTGTCCTTGAAAGGATCGCCCACCGTGTCGCCCACCACGCTGGCGGCGTGCAACTCGGTGCCTTTCTGCCGGAGATCGACTTCAACGATCTTCTTGGCGTTGTCCCAGGCCCCGCCCGCATTGGCCATGAAAATGGCTTGGAACAGACCGAAGAAGGCGATGCTGATGAGATAGGCGATGAAGAAGTAGGAGTTGAAGAAGGCCATCGCCAAGGAAAGGCAAAAGACAGCCACGAAGATATTGATCATGCCTTTCTGGGCATAAATCGTGCAGATCTTCACGACCTCTTTGCTGTCGCTCAGCGAGGCGGTCTTGGCGCTGAGGTCCTTATTCTCTTTGATATAAACCACCGCACGGTAAGAGCCGGTCACAACCGCCTGCGTGGACGCGGCGGTGAACCAGTAAATGACCGCGCCGCCCATGAGGAATCCGAGAACCATCTCAGGCCGTACCAGGCTCAACATATTCACCACCTGGTGATTGGCGATGGTATTGTTGAGCATCAGGATGATGCCGAAGATCATCGTCGTGGCGCCCACCACCGCCGTCCCGATCAGCACCGGCTTGGCCGTCGCCTTGAAGGTGTTTCCCGCCCCGTCGTTCTTCTCGAGGTTATGCTTGGCCTTCTCGAACTGGGGCTTGAAGCCGAAGTTGGTCTCAATGTCCTTTTCGATGTCGGGTGCCGACTCAATCTGGCTCAGTTCATACACCGATTGGGCGTTGTCAGAGACCGGCCCAAAGCTATCCACGGCGATTGTCACTGGCCCCATCCCCAGGAACCCGAAGGCCACCAGGCCAAAGGCAAAAATCGGCGCGGCAAACGGGATATCGCCCGCAACCGGGGCTGCGGCGACCACGATGCTGTGAAGGGCATGATTAGAGGAAAGCACTGCGGCGATGAGCATCAGGGTCAGCATGAGCAACCCCTCCCAGAACGCCGAGAAATTCCCACTGACAAATCCCGAAAGAATGTTGAGCGACGCGCCACCCTGTTTGGACGCCGTTACAATCTCTTTGACGTGCCGGGCGTTGGTGCTCGTGAAGAACTTGGTGAATTCCGGGATAAGGGCGCCTGCCGCGGTGCCGCAGGAGATGATAACCGACAGTACCCACCACAGGTCAGGCTGGAGAGAGCCGTTGATGACAATGTCACCTAGCATCAGCTTGCTAATCAGGAAGGTCAGCCCAATCGATATAACGGAAGTTATCCAGACCAGCCAGGTCAACGGCAATTCCGGATGAAAATCCTCCGCCTCGCCATACTTGGCCGCAAATATGTTACTGCATATAAAATACGCGATCAGGGACGTAAGAATCATTATGACGCGCATCACGAAGATCCACGTAATGAGCTGCGCGCATAGCATTCCAGGCATGCCCGAAGCCCCGAGCGCCAGCGCCAAAAATGAAATCAACGCCACTCCCGTCACACCGTAAGTCTCAAACCCGTCGGCTGTCGGGCCGACAGAGTCCCCCGCGTTGTCGCCTGTGCAGTCAGCAATCACACCGGGATTCTTCGGGTCGTCTTCCGGCAGCTTAAAGACGATCTTCATCAGGTCGGAGCCAATGTCGGCAATCTTGGTGAAGATGCCGCCGCAGATACGCAAGGCGGCGGCTCCGAGCGATTCTCCAATCGCAAACCCGATGAAGCAGGGGCCTTTCAGATCAACCGGCAGGAAGATGAGGATGCATATCATGAAAAACAGTTCCACACACACCAGCAACAGCCCGACACTCATCCCCGAACGCATCGGAATGGCCAGCGGCGGCCATGGCAACCCCTTGAGCGCCGCGAAGGCCGAACGGGAGTTGGCCTGCGTGTTAATACGCATGCCGAACCACGCCACGCCGTAGGAACCCATTATCCCAAGGATCGACGCGCAAAGAATCACCACCACTTTGCCGGCTCCCATGTGCTGCAGCGCGGCAAAATAATAGACGATGCACACCCCGATCAGCGCCCACAGGATGGCCAGGAACTTGCCTTGCTGCACTAGATAGCTCTTGCACGTCTCCCAGATCGTGTTCGAGACGTTTCGCATGGTATCATGGACTGGCAGATTCTTGGTCTGGATGTATTGCACCAGGCCGAAGATGCCCCCGACCGCGCAGACCGCGATGCCAATGAGCATCAGCACGTTTCCGCTTAAGCCACCCAGGCCCGAAAAGCGAACTCCGAGGTCGGGCAGATTCAGTTCCGCTTCACTGCCGAAGGCATTGGATGAAACGCTAAGGAGAGCTAACGTTAGTGCCCCCCACAACCAAGTTTTTCTGTTCTTCATAAATATGAGCTTGGAACTATGGCAGATACACCGGGGAAAACGCCAATCTTTTTTTGGCGTAATTATCCCCATTTTTTGCCCCTCGATATCTGGCCGGAAGAGACACCCTCGCGACCATCAACCTGCGCCCCATAAACTCGTGCTTCGCCTCGCCGGGGCCGAGTTCCTGCCCACCCCGCCTAAGGCGCGGCACCATTCTAAGCCGCGGCTAGCGGCCGCGCAAGGGAGGGGGGATTCAGTTGCCAAGGACCGCCGCCTCAGTCAGAGTAGCCGGGAGATGAGCAAACGATTTTACATCACGACCGCCATTGATTATGTCAATGGTGAGCCGCACTTGGGCCATGCCTACGAAAAGATCGTTGCCGACGTGATAGCCCGCTCCAGGCGCGCCGTCGGGCAGGAGACGTTCTTTTTGACAGGGCTGGATGAGCACGGTCAGAAAGTCCAGCAAGCGGCGTTGGCCGAGGGCAAGACCCCCCAGGCCTATTGTGACGAACTCGCGGACGTATGGCAGCGGTTCATCGCAAAGCTCGGCTTAAGCAATGATGATTTCGTTCGCACGACCCAACCCCGCCATCAACAATTCGTCCAGGCCATCCTCTCTAAACTGCATGCTGGAGGCCAGTTGTACAAGGAGATCTATCGAGGATTCTATTCCACCAAGGAAGAAACCTTTCTGACCGCCAAAGACCGCCGCCCGGACGGGACTTTCGACCCGGTCTATGGTGAAGTCATTGAACTGGAGGAGGAGAATTATTACTTCAAGCTCGGAGCTTACCAACGCTGGTTGACCGAGCACATCGAGCAGAATCCATCTTTCATCCAGCCGCCCCATCGTCGCAATGAGATCCTTGGCTTTCTCAAAAATGACGTCCTCGGCGACCTCTGCATCAGCCGGCCCGCTTCAAGGCTGAACTGGGGCATCCCCCTGCCCTTCGACACGGACTACGTCACCTATGTCTGGTTCGATGCCCTCAGCAACTATGCCAGTATCCCCGCCTCGTTGGGCGACCCGGCTCTCGTCGGTCCCCTCGGTCTTCCCTCTGCCGCTTCCCAGCCCGCCCCCGCCCTTTGGCCCGCGGACATCCACGTCGTTGGCAAGGACATCATCCGGTTCCATTCGGTTTATTGGCCGAGCATGCTCAGAGCCGCCGGCCTGCCCCTCCCAAGGCAGGTCCTGGTTCATGGCTGGTGGCAGAAAGATGGCCAAAAGATGAGTAAATCCACCGGCAATGTCGTGGACCCCGTCCGCGTCATCGACCAATGGGGCGTTGATGCCTTCCGCTACTACGTCGTGCGCGAACTGGACATCGGCCAGGATGGAAATTGGACTGACGACGGCTTCAAGTCGCGCTACTCCGCCGAACTGGCCAATGGTCTCGGTAACCTGGTCAACCGTTCCCTCTCTATGCTCAAGCGGTACCGTGAGGGGGTTGTTCCTCCAGTCTCGACCGAGCTGGCGGCCGAGGCCGAGAGCGCCGTGACTCAAACGCGCGCCCATCTCGAGGAAAACCATCTTCAGGCGGCGTTGCAGTCCATCTGGGCGCTCGTCACCCGCGCCAACCAATATGTGGACCACACCGCGCCGTTCAAGCTGGCCAAAGACCCGGCTCAAGCCAGTCGCCTGGACGAGGTGCTTTACAACCTCGCCGAAATCTGCCGTATCCTGGCCATCTTGCTCTCCCCCTTCCTCCTGGAGACGCCAGCGAAAATCTATTCGCAACTCGGGTTGGGCGCCCTTCCCGGCAATCTCTCGGCTGCTACCTGGGGCGGACTACCTCCCGGTCATCGGATTGGTACCCCGGCGCCACTCTTTCCAAGAAAAGATTGACCGCTCTACAACCCCGTATCCGAGTCCCTTCGGATGGAGGGCGTCCAGCATCGAAATCGCTCAAGCGCCGCCGCGCCCCGCCGAAGCGTACCGGAGAGCATCTCGCTCGCGCTCAGGGATTCAAGGCGAGAAAGCGGGCGCAGAGCCTGCAATCTTGCCAGATGCGTAAGATAGAGAAGCAATGCAAGCGTCAGAACCGGCAAGCCCAATAAGGCCAACATCCAATGTCGGCCGCCCCCAATGGACGGGAATATCCTCCAAACCACCAAATAGCCCAGGCTCAATGCGTAAGGGATCCCCCGGCCAAAACCGACCGCCCAGAGAACGGCTTGAGCCTGACCGCCGCTGCGCAGCCCAAACCAGATCCCCATCCAGCAGATGGCTGCCACACTCAGGACCAAATTGATAACGCCAAGCAGGTTGGAGAACGCTTCGTAGGCCCTCCACCAGCCTGGAATGGGCGGGGCCATCGAGCGCATGAAACCTACCACTCCGTGCAAAAGGATCGGTGCCACCATGACCGCCAGCGGCCAGCGCAGCCACCGCTTGAGGACATCCCATTGTGCCTGAACGATCGCCTCCGCGCCAATCGGTGTCGTGCAAAGCAGTTCCATCTCGCCGTTGCGCCGAGCCTCGATGAAGAACCGGCTGGCGGCCCAGGCGAGGAGCGCACCGGCAATTCCAGAAACGGCCGCAGGCTCTGCGCCCGCTTTCTCGCCTTGAATCCCTGAGCGCGAGCG
>JBJKSV010000411.1:0-7536 GCA_046703605.1 Limisphaerales bacterium | reverse complement strand
AGGACAAATCGGTCGTCGTGATTGATGATCTCTCGACCGGTCGGATCGAGAACTTGCGTGACGTCGAAAGGCATCCCGCGCTCCGGGTCATTCAAAGCACCATCTCCGCTTGTCCGAACCTGCCGGGACTCGTGGGGGAGGCCGAATCGGTGTATCATCTTGCCGCCGCGGTCGGGGTCGAGTTGGTAGTGCGCTCGCCCATTCGGGTGCTGGAGACCAACCTCCACGAAACCGAGGTGCTCCTGGAGGCGGCGGCCCGACGGAGCGTCCCCGTGCTGATTACCTCCACCTCCGAAGTCTATGGAAAGAGTCTCAAGCCCGCGTTCAGCGAAGGGGACGACCTGCTGATTGGGCCTCCGCGCCAATCCCGCTGGAGTTATGCCTGTTCCAAGCTGATGGATGAATTCCTCGCTTTCGCCTTTCTGAAAGAGCGAAGTCTGCCAATCGTCATCGCGCGCCTCTTCAATACGGTTGGGCCGCGCCAGACTGGGCGGTATGGGATGGTTCTACCGCGCTTTATCGCCGCCGCAAAGGCCGGGCGGCCCTTGAAGGTCTTTGGGGATGGAGAGCAGACACGCTGCTTCTGCTACGTTCAGGACACGGTTGATGCGCTGGTTGGCCTTCAAAACTGCCCGGCCGCGCGAGGGGAGGTTTTCAATGTGGGCAGCACCGAGGAAATCTCTATCCGCGACTTGGCCTCGCGAGTCGTCGAGATCCTTCATTCACCCTCGCCTATCGAGTTTGTTCCCTACAACCAGGCCTACGAACCCGGCTTCGAGGACATGCGCCGCCGCAAACCCGTGGTGGAACGGCTCGACGCCGTGCTCCATTTTCGGCCCTCAACGCCCCTGCGGCGGATCATCGAACTCACGGCGACGCGAGCGGAGGAAGCGGACATATTCTTGCCGGCGCCTCCTCGCTGAGAGAGTGACGGGCGGTTCCATCAACGCTCATGGCTGGGCTTGACCGGCGGCGCCTGGCTTGTATGACTCATACATGCAGAGCAAGACATTCCCGCTGGCCACACCATCGATTTGAGCTTCACAGACGCATTTAATTGCATCCGCGGTGATGAATCAACCTTGCGGCTGCGGTCCTCTCCGATATAAATTTGGGCATGGCTGTGCAGACGTTCGACAAACCAATGACGTACGAGGAGGAACGAGGTAAACCCATGCCTAGCTTCAACCACGGCGCTATCCAAGCGAATCTCCTGGTGGAGTTTGCCCGCCAGGCCGAGTTCCGGGTGGTCAGCGAATTGACCTTGGAATTTGACGGCAAGCCCTATACGCCCGACTTGAGCGTGTATCGTCGGCAAGCCCTTGACCTCAGGCACGACCAAATCCGGCGCACCGACCCTCCGCTGCTAGTTGTCGAGATTTTCTCGCCTCGCCAGGGTTCCCAGGACGTGATGGACAAGGTGGACGTCTATTTCCAGAACGGTGTTAAGAGCTGTTGGGTTGTGTCGCCGCCTCTGCACACCGTCAGCATCCTTCGGCCCGACGGCGCCACCGAAATCATCAATTCCGGCGTTGCCAAGGACCCCGCAACCGGTCTGGAAGCCGATTTGGCCCGTGTCTTCTCGTGAGCTGGTTGGCGCCGGTCCGCTCTGAGCGCAGATTTGAGACCTGACATATCAAAAAAGCAAACCCATGAAAATGAAGCCCATCCTGATCCTCGCATTGGTCTTGACCTCACCCCTGCTCGGTTCCGCAGCCAATAGCCCGCGCATCACCCAAAACTTTGATGCGGGCTGGGAATTTCGCAAGAGCGACACCCTCCACTCCGCGACGCCCTGGCGCCACGTCCGGCTTCCGCATGATTGGGCCATCGAAGACCTGCCGCCCCTGGTCGTCACCAATCAACTGGCCATCGTGAGCGGGGATTGGCGGTTCTCATTCGGCGACGATGCCACCTGGAAGGAACCGGGCTTTGACGACTCGACTTGGGAGACGGTGCATTTACCGGCCTACTGGTCGCAGCACCCCGGCAAGGCGCCCAAAGACAGCTTCGGTTGGTATCGACGCCACATCGAAATTCCGCCTGCGTTGCAGGGCCACGATGTCTGGCTGGCGCTGGGCCAAATCGACGACGTGGATGAGACCTTCGTCAACGGCGTCAAGGTGGGCGGCATGGGGTCCTTCCCGCCAACCTACTCGACGGAATGGACCGCGCAGCGCCGTTACCTGGTTCCCGCCCATTTGCTCAAATGCGACGGCACCGACCTGGTGGCCGTCCGTGTCTATAACGGCGATGGCGATGGCGGGATGTATTCCGCCCCCGGCCCCATGCGCCGTTCGGGGCCCTTCGATTTCACCGGGCCCACCGGCACCGCCCAGGGCTACACGCTTCAAGGGATTGGCTGGTATCGCAAATCGTTCGCGCTGCCCGAGGCCTGGCGCGGGCGCCACATCAATCTCCGCTTCGACGGCGTGTACATGGACGCCTCGGTATGGCTCAACGGCGTCTTGCTCGGCACCCACCCTTACGGCTACACCAGTTTTTACTTTGACCTTACGCCGCATCTGAAATTCGGCGGCGCGGAGAACGAACTTGTCGTCAAAGTCGATGCCTCGGGCCGCACAAGCCGGTGGTACTCCGGCGCCGGGATTTATCGCCACGTCTGGCTCACCGTGTCCGACCCGGTCCATATCGTGCCCTGGGGCGTCTGTGTGACGACCCCGCTCGTGAACGCCAAGCAGCCCACCCTGGTGTTTGTGCGCACCACCGTCGCGAACGGTGATGACGCCATCGTACACGTTCGTTTGCTGGATCCCGAGGGCAAGCTCGCAGGCTCGGCCGAAGGAACCTACGCTTCCGTGGCGGTGGAGCATCCGCGGCTTTGGTCGTGCGACACACCCAATCTCTACCGCGCGGTGACCACCGTGACCGTGGGCGGCAAGACGGTGGATGAGGTTTCAACGACCTTTGGCATTCGCTCCGAGTCGATCGATGCGACCCACGGCTTCTTGTTGAACGGCAAACCACTCAAACTGCGCGGCGGCTGCGTGCATCATGCCAATGGCTGCCTTGGCTCCTGCACCTTCGATCGTGCCGAAGAGCGGCGCGTCGAACTGCTCAAAGCCGCCGGCTTTAATGCCATCCGCACCAGCCACAATCCGCCCTCTCCGGCATTCCTGGATGCGTGTGACCGGCTGGGCATGATCGTCATGGACGAGGCCTTCGATTGCTGGGCCCACGGCAAGAACCCGCAGGATTATGGCCGGTTCTTCAACGATTGGTGGAAGAAAGACCTCGACTCGATGGTCCTCCGCGACCGGAATCACCCCAGCGTCATGTTCTGGAGCATCGGCAACGAAATCCCCGAACAGCGCAACGGAGCCGAGGCCGGCCCGCGCGCCAAAATGTTGGCCGATGAGGTGCGCCGCCTCGACCCAACGCGCCCTGTGACCCAGGCCACAAATCCGGAAGGAGAGAAGCTGGAGCCGGTTTGCGAGCAACTGGATTTCGTGGGCTACAACTATGCCTCTCAACGGTTTGCCAGCGATCATGCCAAACACCCTCAACGTGTCTTTGCGGGCACTGAGGAGTTTCCTATGGCCTGTTACCAGAGTTGGATGACTGTGGTGAAACATCCTTATGTCATCGGGATTTTCGTCTGGACTGCCTTGGATTACCTGGGCGAAGCCGGGTTGGGCAAGGCGGTCTTCGCCGGTAGCAATGTCCATCGGCCCTGGACTGTCTCCAACTGCGGTGACCTCGACCAGTGCGGCTGGCGCCGGCCGCAGAATTATTACCGCAACGCCGTTTGGGGCCTGAACGAGCCGGTCTCGGCATTTGTGGAAACGCCGGGTCCGGACAGAAAGCCCGCGCGGGTGGAAGGCTGGGGCTGGCGCGACGAACAGCCGTCATGGACGTGGCCGGGGCAGGAGGGGCAATCGCTGACCGTGCGCGTGTATTCCCGCTGTCCGCGTGTGCGACTGGTGCTCAACGGCAAAGACCTCGGCGTGAAGGATACGGCGGAGGCCATGGCGAAATACGAAGTCGCCTACGAGCCGGGTGAACTCGTGGCTATAGGCCTCACGGCACAAGATGATGCAGCCGGGCGCTGGACTTTGCGCACCGCCGGCTCTCCGGCAAAAATACGCCTGACGCCCGACCGCGCCACCTTGCATGCGGACGGAGAGGATCTGTCGTTTGTGAAGGTGGAACTGCTCGACGCAAATGGTGTGCTCTGCCCAAATTCCCATGCGCTGGTGCGTTTCTCCCTCAGCGGTCCGGCGACCCTGGCCGGCGTCGGCACTGGCGACCCGCGCAGCGACGAAAGCTTCCAGCAACCCTACCGCCACGCCTATCATGGCCGCTGCCTCATTGTGCTGCGGGCGGGCACACGTTCCGCTGCCACCCAACTCACCGCGAGCGTGGACGGCTTGCCTCAAGCCAGTATCGAAATCGCCGAGCGTCCCTGAACCCGGCCGGGCGAGGATGCGTCGCTATCGCTTGGAATCGGTGGGGTATCGGTTGGAATCCGTTACCGAAGGAGGAGCTAAAAGGGGAGGCATGGTTACCATCGGTGGCCACGCTCCATGACCAGGAGGGGAGGTGACCGTGGGGAACCGTAACAGGGCGGAGACCTAACAGGCTGATGAGGGTGGGTTGGTCTGGGAATCGAGGCACGACGGGCCAGGCTGGTTGCAGGGGTGCGTCTATTATCTCGAGCCCGATCCCGAGCGTCCGGGAGGGCGGGCTCCACGAGGGCGAGGGCATGGTGCGGGAAGCAATTGGCCATTCGGCATGGGTCGAGCAGGACCTGCAGTCGAACCGCAGAGGCGAAGCACTTGGTAACGCTAATCTGCGCTGATAAGCGCAAATCTCAAAGAACGGCGGCCACACCACTCCTCGTTACGCGACCTGCCTGCCAGGCGCGCACTTCGTTAAAGGGTTCCAGGCAGTCCTTCCGTCGCGAGTCTCCGCCGGTCGATAAGCACTATTGACGCACGCGCATATATGAAGAATAGTGATTTAACCTGGCAGCCACCTTTGGGCGGACGATTGAGCCCGTGCCTGCGAATATCCGCGATTCGTCCGTAACAAAACAACTGATTTGAGCCTTCACCAGTTGCGGACGTTCGTTCTTCGGATTGCCCCTCCATGCCGGAAACGCCTTGCTTGTGCGGCACAGGCCCATTCCCAGCATTTACTTATCTATGCGCCCAAAGTCGCTCCTGCACAAGCCTGAACGCAGGTCGAGAGCTTGCGCTGTGTGGCTACGGGGAGGAGAAGACGCGAAGGCTAAAAGGCAATTTCAATCACGCGGTTCATAGGTATAGGGAGCCGAAGCGCCCGCAGGAGGCGGTCCAGGCCTGCTTAGCGCAAGGGTAACGAACAGGGCCAGCCAGTGCCGCTTCAAACGGCCCGGACAATTACCGGCGTGCCGGGGACCAAATGCGGCGACCGCTTCGGCTTGACGCGGAGGCGACAAATCCCGTAAAAGGCGGACATGAAAATGATGGTGCCGGTCATGCGGGCAAATTCGTGGCATAAGGAAAGCTCGCGAGGTGGCGCCGGTTTCGAGGACAACGCCTCCATCATCGAGGTGCCGGCGTGAGCCTTGGAAGCGGCGGTCGGACGGGTGCGAGCGCATCTCGACCTCGCTCACCGGCACGAAAACGGTGGTTGCGGCTGGCGGCAGTGTTGTGGCTCATCCCGTGCGCCGTCATTACTATTCGCGTGTTAGCAGCACCGCTCAAGCGCACCGTCACGCCCGTTTATCATGGCGCCGTGGAGCGCTGGCAGCAGCGAGAGCCTCTTTACGCGGGCCCGGAGGGAATGCAGTACTATTACCTGCCTACGTTCGTGCCGCTCTTCGCTCCGTATCACGCCCTGCCGCTCCGGTTGGCTGACGTGCTGTGGAGATGGACGGCGATGGGGGGATTGGCTGCGGGCCTTTGGAAATTCAGCCGCCTGATGCAGGGCGAATCCGAGAAGGAGCCGCCGGAGAGAGCCTTTTTTTGGCTGAGCCTGCTGGGTGTGCCTTTGTGTCTGGGGTCCCTTAGTAACGGCCAGGCCAACGCGCACCTTGGTGTTGTCCTGCTGTGGGCAGCGCTTTGCATGGCCGAGGAACGCGCTTGGGCCTGTGCGGTGTTCCTGGCGCTCGCTGTGGCCATTAAACCGCTGGGCATTGCCGCCGCAGGACTGGCCGTAATGTGCTTTCCTCGCCTATGGTGGCGGGTGGGAACAGCCATTCTGGTCGCTCTGGCGATTCCTTTTCTGCTGGCACCTTGGCCGTACGTCCAAGACCAGTTCCTCGCGGCTTCTGTTCATCTACGCCAGTCCTCGGAGGTGACACGCAAGTTTGCCGATCTCAGCGCACTGTTGCGGTTGCTCCACGTTACTCTTGGATGGGGGGCCTCGATTGTGGTCCGGGCAGGGGCCGGCGCCGCCTTGGCCCTTTTGTCTCTCGGGCTGTTGCGCCGGTGGCCTCCGCTTGAGCGCGCCTTGGCGTGGCTGGCTGCCGTTGGCACTTACCTAATGCTCTTCAATCCCATGAACGAAGTGAACAGCTACGCGATGTTCGGACTGCCGGTTGCGCTCTGGACGTGGCAGGCCTTCCAATCGGGCCGTGAGAGGCTGGGCTGGCTCCTGGCGAGCATGCTGGCGACCATGGCGCTGTTGCCGACCCTCCTGCGGCCATGGATGGGCAACTCCTTTGCGCAGGCGTGGGACTCTGCGATGGCTACGCTCTTCCTTGGTATTTTCATCTCCGAGATCGTGCGGCGGACCTCAGCCAAGCCCGCTCTTCAGCCCGTCCATAGGACTCTCTGACTCTCACGGGCTGCGGCGTTCATAGAGCAGCAGGGCCGAGCCGGGCCGCGCAGGCACGGCAACCTCAAGGCCGCGCGAGAGGAGCTGCGCACCGGAGCAGACACGCTGCTCTTTCGTGTCCAGGTTGCTGACGCGGTATGAGGCGTCTGGGTCCAGACCACGTAACGGAAACCGGGCCGTTTCGTAAGGGCTTGCTGGCCGGCGCAGGACGACTACCACACCTTTGCCCAAATCCGGGCGGTTGAGCTGATAAGCCATCCAGACATCCGCAGCCTGCGAGTAGCTGGTCAAGGGGTAGTAATCGCCATAGTAGAACGGCCTAATCTGGAGATATTGGTCGAGGGTAGCCTTGGCCCAGCCAAACGGAAAATCAGCGGGAATCCTCTCGGCCGGGGCGTCGCCCGAGACCCACCAGTTGAGGCATAGGGCGCTGCACATTCCGCTTCGGAAATCGTAGTCGTCGTTGGCGTGGTCCTCGCTGGTGGCGCTCAGAGGCACCCAGGCCAGGAGACCATAGGAATGGCATTGGTGCGCAATGGGGCTGCGGGGACCGTCCGTGCGCCAGAACGGGGTGGCGCGGCCGATCGTTTCGAGGTCGATGCGCCGTCCACCGCTGGCGCAATTATCAATGATTAAGCCGGGATTCCGTTTGAGCAAGTCGTCCCAGAACCGGTAAACGCCCTCGATGTACCGAATCTCGGTGATGCCCTGGCGGTCGGGCGCATCGGCGTGTTCCCAGAAGGGCAGGGG
>JBJKSV010000410.1:0-8541 GCA_046703605.1 Limisphaerales bacterium | reverse complement strand
GGTAAATGGTTCCATCGACTGTGACCTGCCGCTCCGACATCGCCTCCAGGAGAGCCGACTGTGTGCGGGGCGTCGTCCGGTTGATTTCGTCGGCCAGCACGATGTGGGCGAACAAGGGACCGCGGCGGAACTCGAAGTCGGTCGTTTTCGGATTGAAGACGGAGGCGCCGGTGATGTCGTTGGGCAGCAGGTCCGGTGTGCATTGAATCCGCTTAAACGAGCAGCCCACGCTTTGCGCCAGCGCGCGCGCCAGCATCGTCTTGGCCACGCCCGGCACATCCTCGAGCAACAGATGGCCCTCCGAAAAGAACGCCACCAAGGCCAGCACGATTTCCTCATGTTTGCCGAGGACGACCTTTTCGACGTTGTTGATGATCTTCCGCGCGACCGGGGCGATGCCGGCGTTGCCCTCCTCCAGGTGGGTCGTAACCATCCGGGGCGCCTTGGGAATCCGGATTTCCGGGGCCATGGCGTGGCGCAGCACCGTCTGGCTGCCGCACGTCGGGCAAGCCACAGACTGCCCCACCATCTCCTCGGGAAACTCAATATTCTGCGAGCATTCAGTACAAGAACACGTAGGCATGATTCGATTGTTGGTTAGACCAGCCTCCTGACCAAACGTTACGTGCGAACTCCGCGGGCTGCCCGGCCCGGGCGGTGCTAAGCGGTTACGCGCGCAGATGCCAGAGCGGTTGGCCCAGCGCGCCAGAACCTAACGCCACATTCGGATGGGCCTTCGGGGCCTCGCCAGGCAGTGAAGGAAAATGAAGGAGGCGCTCAGCGTTTGCCCATCTTGGAGCGAGCCGCCTCGAGGATCTTGCGTTCGCGCTCGGTAAGGCTCTGGATGCCGTGAGCGGAAATCTTATCCAGGATCGGATCGACCTCCTTGCTCAGGAATTCGTCCGGGCTCATTTCCTCGATGTCATTGGTCTTGGCCCGCCTCCATAAGCCAGGCTTCTCGGCGGGGACCCGGACGAGGCGTCGCGGAGGTTGAGGGTGGGTGCGCCTGAGTTGTGGCCAGTGCCAATGCAAGTTCCAATTCTGCCGCCAATTCCAGTCGCGATGCATGGCGTATTTGACGAAGAACACGCCGTTGAGCATGCCACCCAAATGGGCCATGTGGGCCACGTTGTCATAAGCAAAGAAGATGCCGAAGAGGGCCAGGGCGGCGCAGGCCGGCAGGAGGTACTTGGCCTTCAGGGGAATAATGAAAAAGAGCAAGAGCACCCGGTCCGGGAACAGAATCGCATAGGCCGCCACCAATCCAAAGGCGGCCGCTGACGCCCCCACGACCTCCCCCGCAAATCGCCCCCCCAGGAACAGGCCGGAAAGGGCCTGGAACAAGCCCCCCACCACGCCGCTGGAGAGATAAAGGCTCAAAAACGTAGAGGGACCTGCGGATTCTTCGATTTCGCGGCCAAACACGTAAATGGCCCAGCAGTTGAACAGCAGATGCCAGATGTTGGCATGCATGAACTGGTAGGTGATCAACTGCCAGATGAAGCCGTGCTTAAGCCCATCAAGGCTCAAAGCAAAGTACGAGTAGATCGGGAAAGTTGGATAATGTTCCAGGATCTTCTCTAGCAGGAAAACCGCCCCATTGATGAGCAATACCATGACGGTCACCGAACGCCTGGAATCGAACGATGACCCTCGCATATATGAGCGGTCCTCTAGCATATCATACTTCTATCACTAAAGAACCTACCCGCCCAAGCCCGGTTTTTCAAACCACGATTTAAAACCGCTGGCGCAAAACCTGGGCCACTTGGATGAAGGCCTGCCCGGGCGGCTTCTCCGGCCCGGACACAACAACCGGCACCCCGCGGTCGCCGCCTTCCCGGATCTCGGTAAACAGCGGCACCTCGCCTAGAAAGGGCACGGCCTGCCGCTGTGCCTCAGCCTGGCCACCGCCATGGCCGAAGATCTCAACCCGCTCTCCATTCGGGGCGGTAAAAAAGCTCATGTTTTCTATGATACCGAGGATCGGCACGTTCACTTTCCGGAACATGGCGATCCCTTTTCGAACGACGCCGAGGGAGGCCTCCTGGGGCGTGGTAACGATAATGCCCCCGTCTAATGGCACGGTCTGGCAGAGCGAAAGTTGGGCGTCTCCGGTTCCGGGCGGCAGGTCCACCAACAAAACGTCGAGTTCGCCCCACGAGACGGAACCGAAGAACTGCTGGATCGTCTTGGTGATCATCGGGCCACGCCAGATGACCGGTTGGTCGCCATCCACGAGGAACCCGATGCTCATCAATTTGACGCCATGGCTCAGGACCGGCGCCATCGTCTCTTCATTGATGACTTCGGGACGTTGGCTGGTTCCCATCATCAATGGAATGCTTGGCCCGTAAATGTCGCAGTCCAGGAGACCCACTCGCGCTCCCAAATGCTTCAATGCGCATGCAAGGTTCACGGATACGGTCGATTTGCCGACCCCGCCCTTTCCACTGGCCACAGCAACGATCGCGCCGACACCCGGCACTTTAGCCTGCTGGCCCCAGGCGCCCTGCGCGCCCGCTTGAGGGGGCGCCTGCTGAAGAATCTCGACCTGGGCCGAAGTGACGCCAGGTGTTGCCATGAGGACCCGCTGGCTTTCGGCCTTGATCTGGCCGGCCAACTCCGGGTTGTTGGTTGTGAGGGCGATCGACACGCCGACCGCTCCCTTATTGACCTCGATTCCTTTTACCAGGCCAAAGGAGACGATATCCCGGCTGTAGCCGGGATACTTCACGGTCTTCAGAGCAGCAAGAACACTATCTTCGGTAATCATAAATCCCCTACCGCCGCCTGGCGGGCCCAAAATAATATCCGCCCCGGATGCGGGCGGCGGTGATGCGGCGGGTGCCGGGGGCCGGTTGGCCAGGGCGGGCTTGCTCGAAGAGAGCGGTGTAGCGATTGTTGAAGTTTTCCAGAATGACGCGGGGGATCTTTTGGCTGATGAACCGCTCGATAGCGTTGACGTGCCGCGCGTCTTCGGCGGTCATCAACGTGTAAGCGTCGCCCGCTGCCTCCATTCGCCCGGTGCGGCCAATTCGGTGAATGTAGTCTTCAGGATGCTGAGGCACATCGTAATTGATGACATGGCTGACGGCGGCGATATCCAGGCCGCGAGCGGCGATATCGGTGGCGACCAGCACCTCGTAGCGTCCGTCCCGGAAGCCGCGCAGGGCCTGCTCCCGCTCGCGCTGAGTGCGGTTGGAATGGAGCAATGCCACAGCGTGATTGTCGCGTTTGAGCAGGTGGGCAATCCGGTCGGCGCCCGACTTGGTTCTGCAAAAAACAATCACCGAATCATAATTCACTCGGTTGAGCAACTCGATGAGCAAATCCTTCTTCTGGGCGTCGGCCACCGGGTAGATGACATGTTTGACGCCTTTGGCCGGCGTGCGTCGCGCCCCGATTTCGACCGTTTGGGGGTTGCGCATGGCCCATTTGATAAGCGTCTCGATTTCAGGCGGAATGGTCGCCGAGAAGAGCGAGGTGTGCCGGTTCCGGGGGCACCTCTCGATGATCCGTCGCACGTCGGGCAGGAAGCCCATGTCCAGCATCCGGTCGGCTTCGTCCAGAACCAGGTATTGGATCTGGTTCAGCCTGCAAAGGCCTTGGCCCATCAGGTCCAAGAGCCGACCCGGGGTTGCCACGATGACGTCCATGCCCTTTCGCAAGTCTTCTCTCTGCTTTCCATAACCCACCCCGCCGAAGAGCACGGTCACTCTCAGATCGGTAAACCGGGCGAAATCGCGGAACGCGGTCTCGACCTGCGCGGCCAATTCACGGGTCGGTTCCAAAACCAGGACGCGCGTTTGGGGCTGGTGCCGCTCAAGCTTCGAGAGGATCGGCAGGGCAAAGGCCGCTGTCTTGCCCGTGCCAGTCTGCGCGCTTCCAATCACATCCCGACCAGACAGAATCAGCGGGATGGCACGGAGCTGGATAGGCGTCGGCTCGGTATAACCCATGGCCTTGACCCCTTCGGCCATGGCGGCGGACAGGCTTAGCTTGGAGAAAGCCATTCAGCTTAAGTGGCCGAAGAGACCGGGTCCGCTTTCATTTCGCCAGAAAGCTGTGCTGGAGACGGTGAGGCGTTTTCCGGCGGTTCTGTGGGAGAGGCGGGAACGGCGAGGTCACTTGACTCGCCTCGAGCTTCGCTTTCGCCAATAGGTTTGGCTGGTTCCTGCCCTATTCGCATTTCGGAGTGTCCATCCACTTGGCCCGGCGCTGCGGTTTCAGGAGCCGCTTCCACCGGGGTCGAAGGCTGAGAACCGGATTCGACGGACAGGGAAGCATGGCCGTTGTCCTGCACGGGGGGCGAGGTTTGCGACTCAGCGGGAGCTTCCGGTCTCGGAGCCGCAGCAGAGGCCTCCGGAGCGGCCTGGGGCTGTTCCGCCGCGGCCTCCGGCCCCTGGGTCTGATGAGCCTGTGGGGCGGGCTTGACGGGTTTTGGCGGTTTGGGCACCGGCTTCTTGGCGGTCTCGAGGGTGCCATTGGCAAACTCGATGACGTGGCCCTGGTGGATCAGCCAGTGCAAATCCGCGATTACCTCGGTCTGTTCGGACGTGGGCTGATCCTTTTGGGCCTCTGCCGGTGGCGCGCTGGTTTCGGCGGAGTTCGTTTCAGACACGGGAGCAGTCTCCGCTGCCGGAGACACGCTCGGATCGGAAACCGTGTCTGCCGCAACAGCAGCGGCCTGCTGGTCGGCGCCGGATGGTTCACTGGGGGCCACCGGTAGTTCGGCGGCTTCCGCCGGACTTGGTGTAGCGGGAGTCGCCGGAGTCGCCGGCACAACTGGCGAGGGGGCCAGGGCTTCAACCAAAGACCGCCGCGTGGACTTTGGGTGCTCGTTAAGATACTCGACAATTCGTTTAATGCCCTCGGACACCGGAGCCGCCGCCAAGTCCAAATAATGCGGCCGGGCGACACAGACGTGAGTGACGGTTTTATTCACCTTGAAGAACTGCAGGCCTCGAGCGGAAAACTGCTGGCTCAGGGAGGTCGCAATTTGGAGTGGAAAACGCCTCTGGTCTTCCCAAACGCTGCGGCTCAACCGAACCAGGCCGGAGCTGCGCAAGCCGCGCGCTGCCAAGCCGCTAAGGGTATGGTTCTCGACCGGCTTGATAATGTTTTCCTTGTGAGTCTCTTTGAAATGGTTCTCGACCGCTTCCATATTGGGGAGCTTGAGCGGTTCGGGAAGGTTCAGGCAGATATACTCTGTTCTCCAGCTTTGGTCATCCACCCACTTCTTGACCACCTCTTCGTCCCGAACGATGCGCACGCGAGCCTTGTAGGCATCAAAGGGCATGCGGGAAAATCTCTCGGCATGGAGCCGGCGAAGTTGGTTCTGATAATCGTGGTGGTTGGGTGGACCAAGGATCTGGCCGCTTATGCCACATTGAGCCACAAAAGTGTACTTGCCCTTGGGCGGCTCGGTTGGAGTCCGCTCAGCCTGGTAAAAGAGGTCGAAATGCTTCTTGAGCACGTGTGAAATGGCCTCCTCTTCGGAAAGCCAGAGGGTGTCGTCCAGGGCGCACAAAAACAGCGGCTGAACCGGCTGGCCCTCGGGGCTCTTCCGCACGCTGAACACGACGGAATGGCGCTCGGGTTTTTGCAGAATCATCTGGGCGATGTCAAAGAGCGGATAGGCCCTGCCGGTGATCTTGATCTGGCGCGCCAAAGATTCCACCCCCTTCTCATCAGGCACAAGGCTAACCTCCAGCTCCGGCAACGGCGCGGGGGCTTCACGGTGCGGACGGCCTTCGGTCCGACGCGGGCGCTGCCTGTCTTCGGCAGAACGCCGCTCCGGGAATCCTCCCCGGTCTTGGCGTGCCGGCGTTCCGCGGACACCGCCGCGCTCACCTGGGGGGCGGCGGTCCCTGCGGCCAGCCCCTTCGCGCCGGGGTGGGCGCGGACCGCGGCGATCCCCCCGCCGCTCAAATGTGCCCTCCTCGCCGGTATATTTGGCGTACTTGGCTGAGGAGGATTCCTCCAGCGCCCAAGCGGGCAGGAAGAGTTTTTCCAAGTCGAATTCGTTCTCTGGTAGCGTGCTCATTAGGTCTGGTGGGCGCACATAAACAACGCGCCCGGCAAATACCGCGCCCACAGCATGGAACGGGTTTGGCCGGAATGCAAGCTTTGCATGGCGGTTGGATTTTAGATTTTAGACTTCCGATTGACAACTGGACGGTCTCTCTCGCCTCTGCCACCACTTCGTCGATGGCCCTGGAGGCGGTTCGCCCCGAAGAGTAAGGAAACCACGCGAGGAAGGGCGTCCTATGTCGGCGCCACGGCCAGAGGGCCTTGCTTCCGAGATCGTCGGCTCAGAGGCCGGGAATGCGGCTTCTGGGCTTTAGTTTTCGGGCGGCAGCTTGTGCGTGTCAGGATGGCGCAGGCAGGTCGGCGGAGCGTCAACCGTCGTGATGCTGTAGCTGTCCTGGAAGGTGGTGCCGCCGTCGGGGCAGACTACGTTGCCGTGCAAGTAACTTTTGATGTCGCTGTAGGTGACCGTCGAGCCTTCGTCTTTGTTCATGTCCAGGGCCCATTGCTGAACGGCCCCTTCAATGTTCCGAAGGTTGCTGATGCAGGCATTTTTCCGAGCCGTCTCGCGGGCCTTCATGAAGTTGGGGATCGCCAGAGTCGCGAGCATGCCGATGATGGCGACGACGATCATGATTTCGATGAGCGTGAAGCCGCGCAGGAGCTTGCGCCCCGCCTTCAGGGGTGATACGGGCTGACTGCCGTTCTGCCGAGTCAGGCCTAAGATGTTCATTTTCATACTGAACCTTTATCTATTCTCACTCCGGTGTGAACCAAGCGGCGGGCGGTTTATATGTATAAGTACGAGGCTGTTCACGTATTGCCCGCCGCTAACCGGTGCTTTACGGTATCAAGGTACAACACCGCAGGCAACATTCAGTTGCGGGCGTTCTCAAGCCCTGCCGTGAATCACGCAAATGCTCAAATGGATGCAACCAGCTCCTTCACTTCGGTGGGGCTTGGGGCGTGCTCCCTCAGGCCATCGGCGTGGGATCGTTGATTGAAACGATATGCAGAGGATTGATAGTGTGTGAAATCCCTTTTTGGTCGATCACGACCACAACCCTGGGATGCAGCGCGATAAAATCCCTCTGCGGGACCGGGAACTCCCGGCCGTCGCTGAGGCGAATGACAAAGGGCTGGAAACCATTGCTCAGACGCTGGCGGATTTGGTCCACAATCATGCCTCAGCCTACAACGTCTCAGGCCAAGGGCAAGATTCAGGTTCATGCCTGCGGTCGAGTGTTGCTTTCCACCGCCAGCGGCATGAGCAATTCCAGCACCGGCGCGCATGGGCGGGCGTCATCCTGGATGAAATCACGCAGCGGCGTCAAGGCCTTATCCCAGCATGTCGAGAGAGGCGGCAAGAGGGCGTCTTTGGGGTTCGCCGGCTCAGGCAGGCGCTGTTGGATGGCCAGGGCGCAGCCCAATGGCGCCACGCCCTCCAGCAAGGCGGCGCGGGCCTCTTCCGTCAAGCCGCCATTCTCGAGCAGCGAAGCCATTTTGAGCTTGCGCGAGGCAATCTGCCGGTGCGCGGCAATCTTCTCCAATTCGCTCGCCGAGAGCGGCGGCGGACCGGCCTCGGCGGTTTCTTCCGGCCACAGGGGCCGGCTGGCGCGCGTGGTTTTGGCGACCAGCCCGGCGTCGATGAGCCGTTGCAGTGCCTCATCGGTGGCGCGGTCGATGATTTCCAGTCGCACCGGGCTAAGCGGGTCCCACTGGCCGGGGCCGAAGTATTCCTCGTGCAAGGAGCTGAGTTTCTCGCGCCATTGGGGCGCGTCGCGTTCGACCACGATATACAGCACCGAATGCGGGGCGTGGTTCGGGTAGGGTTCTTCGGAGCGAACCATGGCCGCGTTGATGCGCTGTTGCGCGGCGGAGGCATTCCCCCGGGTGCGGTCGGCCGGCAGGGGCGGCTTGGCGGGCGAGGGCGGTTTGGCGGTGGGACTCAACGGCGTGATGAGTTGTTGGAGTTTGGCCAGGAATGCCTGGCGTCCGCTGGTGAGTTTGATCTCCTTGAAATCGCCCTTGGCCTCCAGCACGCCGTCGGCCAGCGCCTGCTTCATCGAGAGGGTGCCGAGCATGTTATGCTCGATGGTGCTTTCTGAAACCAGGTTGATCACCGTAACTGCGCGGGTTTGGTGCTTGCGCCAGGCCCGAGCGATGCGCTGTTCCAATTTGGCCGGGTTCCACGGCAGGTCGCAGTTAATGACCACGCTGGCATTCTGCAAGTTCAAGCCCGAGGCTCCGGAATCGGTGCTCAGGAAGAGCCGGCAATACGGGTCGGATTTGAAGGCGTTGATCTCGGCCCGGCGCCGTTTCTGTGGCACGGAGCCCGTGTGCCAGGCGAAGCCGAGCTTAAGACGGCGGCAGAGTTCCTGTACCAGCATGAGCATCCGTTCCCATTCCGAAAAGACGAGGACCTTGACATCCGGGTTGTCCCGGCATTCCTCAAGGATTTTTTCCAGTTCCGCCAGCTTCGGGCAGGCGCGTTGCTCGGGGTCGAGG
>JBJKSV010000409.1:0-4410 GCA_046703605.1 Limisphaerales bacterium | reverse complement strand
GGCTGTCCAGGGTGGCCTCAACCAGGCGGAGGCGCTTTTGCAACTCCTTGAAGAGAAGGTCGCCTTTGGTCTGGGCCAGCGCCGCGTCGTTTGCCGCGCGCACACGCTCCAGCGCCCCCATGCCACCAGCCGATACCGTGCGGCGGAACACCGCAACGGCATTTGTCAGCGACAGATTCCCCGCAAACAACGGCGAACTGGCTTGCTTGGGCGCCTCCAGCCATTGGTCCAACTTGCGCCGCGCAGCAGAAAGGCTTTCGTAGGCGGAAGTGATGTCCGTGTCCTTGCCGGATCTAACGGCGCGAAGCAAATTGGTCTCGCGTGTTTCGAGCCCAGCCAAAAGACCCTCCAGCTCGATAATTTGGTTCCAGCTTCCGGTTTGGGCCGCAATTCCGTTGGTAGCGGTCTGGACCAGATTGGCCAGCCCTAAGAAGAGGGCGTTGGTGTCGGAGAGCCAGTTTGGGGGCCAGGAACCGCGTGCGGCGTCGTTGTGCGAATAGGTCCATGCCCAGACGGAGACGAGATTCGTGTCAAGAGCCGCGCCGGGGCCGAGGACGCAGCTTAGTAACGGGTTGGCAAAGGCGCGAACGCCGGCCGTGTCAATGACGCCGGTGTTGGTGCCGGACCCGCGGGTGAGAATGTTGGCTTCCAGGCCGATGAGCGTGGCCAGAGCATCCGCCTGATTCCCAAGACCCTGCGTGGGGCTTGGGCCGGACGGCTCTTCGAGCTTCTGGCGCGCGGCTTGGACCAGCGGCTTGACTACAGCCGTCTCAAAGGCGATGCGCTGGTCGGTGCGGCTGCGGGCGTTGTATTCAGCCGCCAACCCAGGAGCGAAAAACCGTTCGAGCAATCCCGCCTGGAGATTGTTGGTCGCCACCTCGCGCAGGTGCGCCTGAAAGGCAGGGAGCGAAAGTCCTCCCCCGATTCGGGCGGTGTTCAGGGCGTAGATATAGGTCAGATTATTGCGCCGAGGGATGAGAGACTGTTTCCAGACCTGGTCGTCCCACCACCCTGGCTGGGCCACCTGCTGCCAAGCCTGGCTCTGTGCGGCCACGTTCTTCTTTAAAGACTGCGTGCTGAACCACGCCACGACGCCGAAAACGGCCAGGGCCGCAAAACCACATGAATAGAGCGCCACTTTTCGCTTGCGCAGCATCGAGCCAGTGTTGGTGGCCCGTGTGACCAGACCGCGCTCCCTGAAGATCTTTTCCAGGAACAGGTCCCGCAAGAAATAGGCACGGTCGCGCTCCCAAACTCGGAAATCGGCCAACTCCTCCACCGGCACCCCCATGGCTTCGGCCAGGTCCTGGTCCAGCGCCGAGCCTTCGCGCATGGAAGAGGAGAAATAGATCCCGCGCAGGAACAGCGGCTTGGCTGACCATTCCCCGGCGACAAAGATGGTCTCCAGGTAGCGCCGGAGCCGCGGCACGACGGCGCTCAGACTGTGCGGCAACGCGTAGAGCGTATCCACCTCGTCGGTGCGCCGCGCGCCGGGGTCGTCGGATTCAGGCGCCGGGTCGCGCAGGAGGGCCAGGCGGCGCAGACGCAAACGCTGGGCGACCGTCTCGATGTGTTGCTCGACCAGGTCGGGCCGGAACGGCGCGTCCAGGGGGTCTGGGTTGGCCCAGCCCATCATCTGGTGCTGGAGCTGCGGGTCGGTCAGCCCATCGAAGAACTCGCGGAAACCGAGGATCTTGTCGCATTTGCTGACGACAATGAAGACCGGGAACCGTACGTCCAGAGTGCGCTGGATGACATCGAGTTGCTGGGCGATTTTGCCGGCTTTGCGTTGGATCTCATCGGCGCTGTCTCGGATGAGGCTGTCGGAAGGGATCACCAGCAGCAGCCCGTTGATGGGACAGTTGGAGCGGTACTTCTTGAGAAGGGCCAGGAATCCCTTCCATTCGCTGGTTTCTCCCGGCTTGACTTCCTCGAACATCAGACGCCCGGCGGTATCGAGCAGTACCGCGTGATTGGTGAACCACCAGTTCATATTGATGGTCCCGCCTACTCCTTGAAACTCGTCCTGCATGCCGGGTGGGAAGCCGACGTTGCTGTGCCGCACCGCCTCGGTCTTGCCTGAGCCCGGCTCGCCCACAATCACGTACCACGGCAGGCTGTAGATGTCTTTGCCCCGCGAGCGATAGGCCTGCACCCCTTCCTCGAATCTCTTGCGCAGGTCGTCCAACCGGGCGCGCTGGCCCGGATCGCTGATGCCCCGAGGCGAGGCGGCGCCGTGTTGGCGCAGTTCGCCACTCATCCGGGCGCTCTGCCGTTTATGGCGCCACCACAGCCAGACCAAATAGCCGCCCAAGAGCAGCACCAGCAGCAGCGCCAGTATCACGGCAAAGATCCACATTCCCTTGCCCAAGAGATAGCCGGCGCCAAGCACCACCGCCAAGCCACCGCCGCTGGCGCTCAGTTTGGCGCCTGGGGACATTCTCGAGGTCGGTTCCATAATCAATTGGCCGGATGCAGGCTGGCAGGGTCGTGTTGGAGGACCTCCCCGATGGCGCCCTCCAAGCCGCTGGAGGCGTTGCGATACATCCACACGTAAGACACCAGGACAGCCAGCGTGAAGCAGATAAACAGAATCCCCACCACCACCAGCCGGTTGCCGGGGGGTTGAACCAGGTTGCGAGTGTCCACCGTTTGGTAGCTCTCCGGACAGATCTTCGAAGCGGTGTCGCTGTCCATGTAGTGACGGATGCGCGGGGCGATGGCCAGCATCGTGCGGCGCAGATATTCTGGCTGCCGAAAATTGATGCCGGTGAAACCCAGGCCCATGCACACGTAAAGGACCGAAAGACGTTCGGCCGCCTCCTCGCTGTTTTCCTTGAGGGTCTCTTCCACAACATCGAAGAAGGCCTCATCGCCGGCTAGCTCATTACGCTCATAAGCCAGCCGCTCCTGGTTCCACTGCGAAGCGAACGGGAGCCGGCCTTCGGAGATGAGCGAGTCCACGAAAAACATCAACGGCAGCTCAATCTTCTTGGCCTGTGAAGCGAGGCGGAAGTCGCCGGTGGCCTTGTGTTGCAGGTCTTCGAGGATAGCCTTCACTTCGGACCGGACCACCGCGTAGTCCAGGCTCAGTCCGCGCCCCTCAATCCCGGCAACGACAGGCGGTTTGGTGAAGGAAACCGGCTCACCGCGTGGGTTGGCGCCAGCGCGGGCGCCCTCGGCGGTTAGGCGTCCGGCGCGGTTGAGCCGGCAGACATATTGAAACAATGGTTCGCAGAGGTCGAGCAACGTTGTCGGCTTGGCGGCTGTCACGGGCATACCACTATTTATCAACGGGAACGGTCATGTATAAAGTAAAATCGACATCCGACCAGTCCAATTCAGCGCTCTTCCAGCGAATGGCGGCGGCCTTTTCGAGCTGAACCTGCTGCCAGACGCGGGCGCTGACCGAGTGTTCAAGGCGGAAATAATGCAAATCGCTGGCGGCGGGCAATTCCAGTGGCGGATGCCGTTCCTCCTTGAGTTCGATGCCGCGGATGGCGCGGTCAGCCAGGCTCAGGGGCATAAGCTTGAAGCGGTCCGCATCCACCACGTAGGCGGCCAGGGCCACGGGGTCAATTCGGGTCTTAATGGCCAGGAAGTAGGCGCTTGGCCGCGTAAAATGCTCCTCGGTCAGCGTCGCCACCGGCTTGCCATCCACCTGCTTGAAGGGAACTTTTAAGTAGCTGGGGGCGACCGCTCCGCGCAGGAAGGCGCGAATTTTGTCGGAGAGTTCTCGGAAGGCCAGATAGGGATTGTCGTGGTCGTAATCGGCGACCTCGAACGTATCCCGGTCCGGGTGCAAGGCACTGAGTTCTCCCAGCAGATCGCGCAATTCCAGATACCAGTCGAAAGGGGTAACCGCCGGGGCGGCAACGAGTGCCGAGAGTCGCCCGCTGAACCGGTTGAGCGAGCGCAGGCGCAGCATTTGCTCAAGCTGCAAACCGCGAACCTGTTCGAGGTTGAATCCTCCACGGGTCAATTGCACCACCAACTCCTTTCGGCTCGCGCCCACTTGGGCGGCCAAGTCGCGCACCAGTTCTCTGAGCACCGGAGACCCGGTCATGAGCAAGCACGGCGGGACATATTCGGTGTCCGTGCGGGGCAGGCCGCCCTCCTCGCCCGTGGCGCGCGCCACGCGCATCAGCGGCAGGGTCTCCATATCGGAGGTGTCCTCGTGTTCAAGCATGAGGCGGGCATTGAGCTTGCGGACCTGGATCGGCTTTGGATTCTCACCGGTGTTCTCGTCGGCGCACTCGACTTCGGCAATCCGGTAAAGGAGCTTCACCCGCGGGTCCACCGCCTGGCCGAGCGGAAAGGCATTGGCGCGCGCGTTTTGCCATAGAGGCACGCCTAAAAGGATCAGGAAGCTGCCGGTACCCTTGGAAAAAGGCTGGCGGACATCCAGAG
>JBJKSV010000408.1:0-8234 GCA_046703605.1 Limisphaerales bacterium | reverse complement strand
CGATGAGTGGCGTGACAGCCTTGCTGACAAACGAATAGGCCGTTTCTCCCGCGGTCGCCGCCGCCGCCAGGGGCGGCTGTAACATCACCTCCGTCCGGCTTTGCGCGGATTGGATTTGGATGGATTGCACCAACCGCAGAGCCTGCAAGCCCACACCGGCGCCGAGGATAAACATCAGCGCATCGCCCGGTTGCAGATTGGTGGCCGTGCCGCTGAAGTAAACCGCCTCGCGCGTCGCGATGTCCGTGCCCAGATCGGCGTTCATCGTGAAGCGCTGCGGTTGCGTCAGACGCACGCCCAGATCATTCCATTCCGAACGCGCCTCCAAATCCTCGGAGGTCTCAAAAAACTGCGCCGTTTGACCCGGCCCCGGCACGCTTTGCGAGCGGCTGCCGGCGGGAATGAGGGTCTCGGTGGGTGAGGGCGGCGTTTTGGAGCGATCTTCATCCAGCGTGTAAGCCAGATAAACCGTCGCCGCGACGCCGGGGCGGAGCTTGTAGCCGATCAGCCGCGCGAGTTCCAGAATTGAACGGCGCTCGGTGGCCGTGCGCAAGTAGCCTTCGTTGGCAATGCGCTCCTGATAAAACGTCAGCACGTCGGCGACCAGCGCCCAACTGTCGAGCAGCGCGATGGACGCGTCGGCGGGGTGGCGCGTCGCGAGCGCGGCCAGCGCTGGATAATCGCTGGACGACAGCCGCGCAACCATGGTTTCCAAGAAAGTCGCGTGCGTGCCAACCCGATACGCCAGAGCGGCCAAGCCCGGACGGTTGGCGGTTGGTTGCGGCGCCATAAGCGCGATGCCTTCGCAGCATCCGCAGGTGCAAGCCGAGCCGCCGCCGCAGTTGCAGGAATTGCTCATCGTCCACCTCGGAGATTGAGAGTGAGTTTGCCGTGTTCAGGAAAGTTGGGATCGTTGTCGAGTTGCGCGATTTGGTTTAGCCCCAGCCTGAGCACTCCGCTGGCCAATTCGCCATTGGCCGGCGCGAACAAACGCCGGAACGCCTTTACATTCACGCTTTGCACACCGGTCACGGCTTGGGCGGCGGCGACGATTCTGCTCAAATAAACCCCTTCGCCGAATGTCAAGCTGTCTGGGTGAAAGAAGCCGAGCTGACCGCCAGGCAAGACGCGATTGCTGAAAACGTCCAGTAAGGCGGCCTCCACGTGGCCACGCTGATATTGCGTCAAAACGCAAACGTCCATCGCGAGCTGCAGCGGGACGTACTGGGCAGCGGTGACGGCCAAATCATGTCCGAGCCGGCGAAAGTGATTCAAATGCACCCGGACATTTCGCAGAAGCGCCTCATCCGGTGATTCCGAACCGAGCGGGTCCACCGCGACCTGCGCTTCATACCAACTGCCGGTCCAGCGCAACTCGGCGTTTGCTTGCTGGAGCCTTGGGTTTCGTTCGGCGAGGGTGGCGTAATCCTCCGCGGTAACCGCGCGCTCAATGACTTTCCTGAACGCGCCGGGCGCGAACAGTTTGACTTCGGCCAATGGTTCGGGATCGGCGCCGCCCTGCGCCGGCAACGGATTGCGCACCGACATGGAAATTCCCTCGACCGTGCTCGAGCGAAAGGCAATTTTTGAAATGTGCTCGGCGCCGACGTTGCCTACAGTGCCATTGCCAACGCGGTAGCACGCTAGATAATCCAGTCCGGCATCCGGCCGGCGGCCGCAAACGCCATCGCCAAATCGCAAATGGGCCACGCCGTCGTCGTCCATTTCCACGACGAATTGGGAATCGTCTGGGCCGCTCTCGAGCAGATCACGCCGCGGCAGCCAGGTCTCGAGCAGTTCGTTCAGGTCCGCAGCCAGCGCCGCGAGCAGCGTGGCCGGAGGCGGATTGGCGCCGTTCCATTGATTCAACGCCGCCTTCGTCTCCGCCGGCAACCTACCGAACAAGAATTCCGCCGTGGCGTTCGCGCGCAGCTTGAGCGCGCCGGCCAGCGCAGTGTCGTCCTGCAAATCCGCCGGAACAAACAGTGGAGCGGTTCCGTCTGGGGCGGGCGGAATGCTCTCCAAGGTGATGGCTGGCGAGGCCCGGCGCGGGTTTTGCGCGAGCATTTGTGAAGCGGGCAGACTCGGCTGCATCGAGCAACGGAAGGTGAGGGGAGATTGTTTTAAAACGGGTCTGAAGATTCCTGGAACGAAAGTGATTTCGATGACACTGCCTTCGCACGCGCAGCAGCCGATTTCTTCCATTCTCTCAACCACGCCCAGATCCTCGCACGGGCGCAACGTCTGGCCGTGATCCACGAGAACGACGTTGCCGCGCGCAACGCTGATGTCACAAATGAGGCGGCAATCGGGCGCGGGCAGCCTTGCGGAAAGGCAAAATGGAACCGGCAACGCATCCGCGGCGGACCATTCGATGGCGAGCAGCGGGGTCGGGCGCCCATCGGCCGTTTTGATGAGGGAATCTTCGATCTGAGTGACCTGCGTGAGCCGCACTGCCCAACGGCGCGAGGGATCGGCGTCGGCGGAGTTGCCGGTGGTGGGCCCTTTGACTTCCTCGAAAATGAGAACGTCGCCGGCAGCGAACCTGAGTTTGCGCGGCGGCGTGACATCCGCCGGGGCCGGCGCGGTTGGGGCAGCGGGTCCTGGCGCGGCCCAGGAATCAAGCAAAACGGCCTTGGTTGCGCCGACGGGCAGACAGCATTGTTTATCGCCCCAGGTGTAGAATGAAACCTCGTTGTGCGCGGCGTGGATTTGGATTTTTGCTGCGGAATCCGCAACCAGAGGTTCAAAAACCTCGTAACTGCTGGATGGAATGCCGGCAAGCTCGTCCCACGCGAGTGTTGATTTGTTGGCAAGGGTCGGAATCTGGGATAACCCGGAAATGAAAACCGTGTCGGAGGGCGTTAGGGAATAACTGGAATCTGCCGGCTGCACCGAAAGACTGACCCAGGCCCGGGCGTTGCAGCCTTCATGCATGGCGTAGTCGATCAACCGCGCGTGCCGCCGCACCGAAATTCGCTGGCGCGCCGTGCCGAGGTAGGCCTCGGTGGCGACCGCATCCTGAAAATAGCTCAAATAATCGCCAACGTAGGCCAGCACCTCGACCAGCGCGATGCCGATGTCGGGCACATGCGTTTCCTGCCAACCAGGCATGATGACCGCGAGCCGATCCAGCATAAGCTGGCGGAAACTGGCGTAGTCCTTGGCGAGATAGTTTTTTTCCGGTTCGTTTCGCTTTGGCGGTGGACACACCAACGGCCTGGCACAATCGAGATCACTCGGACAACTGGCTTTGAAACAAAACTCCACGCACGCGTAACGCGGATCGAATCCAGCCATCGGCGTGTCGGTGGGCCGGCCTTGATCGTCAAGGGCGCGCGCGCGCAGGCAATAGGTGGAAAAATCGCCGGGCTGGTTCACAGTCACAACCATCGAGTCATCCAGGGTCGGATCGTCGGCGGGTTGAAGCGTCACGCCCGTGACTTGAATATTCGTGATGCGCTCGCCGCCGCAGATTTGCAGATTTGCGGGAACAATGTTTTGCGGCGCGCGGCCCAGGAAATAAACGGTGAGCGTGAGCTGGTTCGGGCCCACTTCGAGATAATCCAAGCCGAAAAACGTCGAGCCGCGGACGAGCTCGCGGCGCCGGTCGTTCTGGCAGGTCAGTGTTGGGGCGTTCATAGTGCGGCTGTGCTGGTGAAAGTCTGGGTTTGTTGCAAGCCGGTGCTTTTCACGACATATTGCACCAGCACCTGCAACGTGGAATCCCCGCTGGTGACGGCCACTCTTTGCGTCACAATCAAATCGCCCAGCCAGCGCTGCAAACCGGCCTGAATCGTGAACTGAAGCGCGGCGGCGAGTTCCGGGCTGTTGGGCGTGAACACCAGTTGCAACAAGCCGGCGCCGAAATCCGGCCGGTTCACGCGCTCGCCCTGATTGGTGAAAAGGAACTCCTCGATCATATCGCGAATATGGTCGTTGTCGTCGGTCGTGGCCGTACGACCGTGCGCGTCGAAATGCAATGGATAATCAATGTTCATGGTGATTCACGTGGCGGCCACGCGCGTCTGCGTGGCGATAATCAGCAATGGCGTGCCCGTGGGCGCGCAAACCGACTGGCTGCTCTGCAGCACCAGCGGTTGGCCATTCGACAGCACCCGGGTCGAGCCGGTAAGCCATTGCGCGGAGACACACGGCCCATTGCCGCCGGCGGCGGGCGGCGGCATCGTGCAGCCGGCGATGGCATAAGGCGTGGACAGCAGCACGGTAGGCTGGCCGCTAACGGACACGCGGGGATTGGGCGCGGTGGGCTGGGCCTGTCCGGCGTGGGAACACGTGACTTGCGCGCCAACATGGAGGAGGAAACCAGGCATATCAGGTCACCGCTAATGCGGTCTTGTTAATCATCACCGTCGGCCCAACCAACTCGACGGTTGCGCCTTTGCCGTTGTTGATGTAAATGCCGCTGTCGTTCACAACAATCGTCGCGCCGGTGGTGCTTTGGAGAATGATGCCGCCAGTGACCGGCGTCGGCGGCATGTCACTGATAACAATCGATTGTTGCAGCAGCGATTGGATGACGAGGTTCGGATCCGCGGGATTGCCGAGTTTCGCCGCAGACGGCACGTCTGATTGCGAACCCCAACGACAACCCGACCAAATTGGCAAGGATGGATCGCCGTGCTCAAATTCTACCCACACGCCGGCGCCAATCGGCGGGACGTAATACACGCCCATCGGCGGCCCGGTCGGCCCGGCTAGCGCCACGCACGGTTCGGCCCAGCTCGACGGAATCTCGCCCAGAACGTCCGGCACGTTGACCTGCAGCCGCCCGCGCTGCTCCGGGTCAGCATTGTTCAGCACCGTGCCGCGGTATTTGCCGAGAAACTGTTTATTGGGACGTCTGGAGTTCATGGCAGCGCCGGGACAACAGGGGTTAATGAAATCATTCCGTCGCGAGACAGGGTGAAGTTCTGTTTGTATTCGCCCCGCTTGATACTGTGGGTGACACTTTCGACATAGTAGAGGCCATCATAGGTTATGCCCGCTCCCCGCACCCCGACCAGCCCCCGGGCATTGAGAAGAAATCCATAACGAGTGACGCTCAGGGAGCCCGTGGCCGAAATGGAATCTACGCCTTGGCTGGCAATACCAAAAGCGCGCTTTGCCGCGTCTTCTGGTGTCAAGCCCGCCATTTCATTGGAAAACAACAGCAACGGTGGAGGAATCAGCCGGGCCCCCAGTGGCGGTTTCAGTACGCTGATATCCGGCAGCGGAAGCGGTATGGGAATCTTGCCCGTGATGGGATCCAGGATAGTGATGACGGTCATCTGCTTGGAGATGCCGTTTAACGTAAAACTGAGCGAGTCCACGTTTGTGGCCCAGTCCGAATTGACGCTCAAGGCGGGCTGCGGCACCGGATCGCTGATATCCGGCCCGAAATACGCAGTGCTCTGCAGCGGCAGCGGCCCGGGCTGAAGATAAAAAGTGTAGCCGCAATTGGAGGCGATTCCAGTAATGTAGTCCAAGTCTGTCCCGGTCTGCACCTCATAGCCATCGGTGATGTTCTTAGGGGAGTCCACGATTGGTGGAAGAACGAGTGGCTTGATCCCAAAGATCGCGTAGCGGGCGAGAATGGACTCTATCTTGGCCGCGTCGGGCAACGCCGGGTACGGCAGCTTCATTTCCACCACGCTCATCAGCACCGTCAGGTCTTCGCCGGTCAGCGTCAAGGTTGACTGGCCGGGGTCATTACTGGGGGAAAGCTGTTGTTGGGTAACCACGCCGTCCATGATCACTTGCGGGACGCCGAGGAGAGTCACCACAATCACCACCCGCGTGGACATCGGGTCCAGGGCGCCAGAAGGCAGCAAAACCGTTTGTATCAAGGACAATTTGCCAACGCTGAATGTTAACTGGAAGCCGCTGCCGTTTCGCCCGCTATTGACCTGCACGCTCTGCAAGGCCTCCATCAGCGGCAAGGGTGCGGGCGCCGGCACGGCGAGAGGCCCGATCAGGAGGGTAAGATGGACACCGTCAAGCATTGGGCACTCCTGGAATTCCCTCCGGCAGGGTGATGCGCAGCCGGCGGCCAATGGTGGCAGTCAATTCGCTGGGCTGCATCGCGCGATTCGCGTCGCACAAACGCCAGAATTGGGTGGGATCGGTGAGAAACTTCGCGGTGACATTGTCGAGACGGTCGCCTTGCACGACAACGTAGGTTTGCAGCAGCGAAAACTTTCCCGGCGGCGGCACGAAACGCCGTTCGAGGTAGGTAATTGTGCGCCCATCGGACGCAACGATTTGCGCCGTGTCGAGGTTGTAATAGCGGCTGGTCGGTGGAAAGGGCATGGTTAATCTTTTGAGTTAGAGTTTGAGTCCCGAGCCAATGGTCTGTGCGCTGTTGAAAATGTTGGTGGCGGCCATGACTTCCTTCACAACGTGATGCGCCAGGAAGAGCGTGTAGGCCGGATCGGTGACCGACAAATCCTGGTAGCTCAATACGGTTAGCGATAACTCGACCTTGGCGCGAATCGGATTCAACTGCGGATCATGCGCCTCCTCGGTCACGCTCATGCTCGTAAGGCGCACCGGCAAGATGCGCTGCGGCCCCCAGACGAACAACGTCATCGGCGCCTGCGCGGGAATGACTTCAATAGTGCCAATCAGCGAGAGAATGTCGTTGGCAATTACTGTGGCGCTTTTGGGGTAAAGCAGGATCTCCAGCGCGGCGAGCGTCGGATAGATGCCCACCGTAGTCGTCAATGGTTTGGCCTGTTACAATTGATCCGTCGCGTCAATCTCCACCGTCAAGGTGATCGTCTCCTTGGGTGCGCCGGTCAATCTGTAGGCCTCTCCGCGGTCCCCTTCGGCGCTCACGGCGCGCGGTTCGAGCTTGCGCGTCATCGTGTCAGGATTGTATTGAAACACGACGACGTTGGGCACCGGCACCAGCGGGTCAACGCCGACCAAGGCGCCCTTCAACAAACGCGGTGATCCGGGGAATGCGCTCATGTTTTCATTTGGCGGAGGATAAAACTCGTCAATTTATTGCGGCATGGTTCGCATTTTCCACTTAGCCCGGTTGCGCTTCCACAGGCGCCTTTGCGATGGAGACACGAGCGAGGCGATGCGCACTGGGCCGGCTTCCAACCATCGAGTTCTGTGAAAAGACCTCGCAACTGGCTCTTCTGGTCCATCAATCCTCCGCCGTCAGCGTCGATTCGCCGACTCCTGACAGAGCGCTGCCGGGTGTACAGTTGTCCGGGCACGTCGGCTTGCTGTGGCGGTAATAGCACTTCGGTCGCACACACTTCTTCTTCATCTCCTCATTGTTATTGCAATAATTGTCCAAGTCCTTCTGAGCGTTCTTGCAGTCTTTCTGGGTACTGAAGCAGACGGTGTGGATCTTGCCGCCTCCACATTTATCGTCTCCGACGCACTTGCACCGGCCCGAAGCCGTAACCTGTTTCGCCGCTGTCGCATCGGCCGTGCCTCCGGAAGGTGCTGATCCCGAACCAGCGCCGGGAGCGGGGCGGCTGGCCCAATCCAAAGCGTAACTGGTCAACGCCAGAGCCTTGTTCCAGTTCCTGGAAATCCATGGCGCAATGCCCCACCAATCGTCCCGAATCTCCGCATCAGCTTCAACGCGCGCGCCGAGGACGACATCGACCTCGCCAATGCTGGCAGGCACGCCAAGCAGCTTTTGGTCGGAATCCGCGTAGGGCGCGAACGTGCCCTCCTCAACCTTCTTCAGCGGTATGGTGATCTTGACCGAACCTCGCTCTCCGAGCGAAATGTCTGCTTCGATTGTGCCCAGGTCGCCCACCGTGGCCGCAGAAATGGCCCCACCCTTGATGAGCAGAATCTGCTTTCCTGGCGGCGTAGGATTGCTCGCCGTTCGTTCATAGGTCGAACCCCACACGACGGACGCCGCGCGGGCATATCTCAGGTCCTCGGCCTTGGCATTCCCGCCAAATTGACCCGAGATCTTGAGTTGCAGGAAATCCTGATCCTTGCCGTCGTTTTTGAAGATGTAATGGGTAGAGATCCAACCGGCGAACTGGGCCTTGCCGCCCACTTTCTGTTTAACAAATCCCTGTGTCTGTTTGGTCACGGCCGAAGCCGTCAGAGAGCCAGCGCTCGGGTTTGCAAGCGGGTATGTATCCCCATTGTCTTCGGTATAGTCTATTTCCACGCCCTGGGACGGAACGATGCTGTCGAAGCGCCACTTGCGCTGCAGGGCGCCAGTGGACGGACGCGCTGCTCTGAGT
>JBJKSV010000407.1:0-3929 GCA_046703605.1 Limisphaerales bacterium | reverse complement strand
CGGCCCCCGAAAGATCGGCGAGATTAGGCCCGTAAAGACCGGCTATCTGACCTTCCGTCCAGGCCAGCGTGCCGCCTTCGGTCGTCGCGGTCTGATAGGGCCGGACGCGGAAACCGGGTTGATTTGTATCCACCGAGCCGGCGGGCATAGCGTAGTCCGGAGGCAGGGCGGTTTGGGCAAAGGAGGGCGTGACGGAGCCACACAGGGCGAACACGGCCCCCATGGCCAAGATTGGGTTACATTTGTAGTTTCTATTCAATCGTTTCTTCATACTAAATGGGACTGGCCTTATATCTCGCATAAAGCTGAGAGAACTCAAGGGACACTCGGAAAAATTCCAGCGTTGTGAGCATCTATCGCATCGATTCCGGCCGTCTCAAGCGACAGTCAGGTAACAGATGGGTGACGGGTGTTGCGAACGTGTCCTTGGAGTTTCGATTTCCCACTTGCAGTCGCCGGTTTGGACTCGCGCTTTGAGCCGGTTGCCAGAGCGGCAATCGCAAATCTGAAATCTCAGATCTGAGATCTGAGATCTGAGATCTGAGATCTGAAATCCCCCCGCCTAACTCTCGCCCGTGATGAGGCCCACCCGCATGGCGTAGCGGACCAGGCCAGGCACATCGTGAATGCCGAGCCGGGTCATCACCTGGGCGCGATGGTATTCCACCGTCTTGGGACTGAGTTCGAGGGCGAAGGCAATGGCCTTGGTGTTTTCTCCTTCGGCGATGAGGCGGAGGATGTCGCGCTGGCGTGCCGTCAATTGTTCCAGGGGAGTCTTTAAGCGGCTGAGTTGGTCGGCGGAGAGCCTCTGTTTAAGCCGGGCAGCGAGATGCCGGCTGACAAATACATTGCCTCGGGTGACCGCCGCAAGAGCTTCCTGCAACTCAGAGGTGGCTGCCCGCTTGAGCAAGTAACCGGCGGCGCCGGCCTTTCTGGCCTGCCAGTAATACTCCTCGTTCTGGTGCATGGAGAGGATGATGACTCGGACCTTGGGGAACTCCCGGCTGAGCCGTGTGGTGGCTTCGAGGCCATTGACCCCCGGCATGGCGATGTCCACCAGGACGACGTCAGGCACCTGCCGTCCGACCATTTCCAGGAGCTCGCGCCCGTCCTCCGCCTCGCCGCTCACGAGGACGCCGGGCAGGCGTTCGAGCAAGGCCCGGATGCCCGCGCGCACCAAGGTATGGTCGTCGGCCAGCAGGACGCGGATGGGCGGATGCGCAGCGCTCATGCGGAGGCCATAGTTTCCTCCGTGCGCCACTTGAGAGGAAACCAGGCGTGGATTTCTGTGCCTTGCCCGGGGGTCGAGCGGCACTCCAGCGCGCCGCCTGTCAGCAGCGCGCGTTCTTCCATGCTCAGAAGCCCGAGGCTGGCGCCCTGAGCGGCGCGGCGGCGCAGCGCGGGCGCGTCAAAACCGATGCCGTCGTCGCAGATCCGCAAATGGAGGCTGGAGTCGCGGGCACTGAGTTCGAGCCTGAATGTGCGCGCCTGTGCGTGGCACACGACATTGGTAAGCGCCTCCTGGGCGACACGGAAGCATTCCGTCTCGATGACCGGGTCGAGTCGGTGGCGAAGGGGTTCGGCCCGAAACTCGGAACGAAGGCCCGTCAACTCCGCCTGGCGATTACTGAGCCAGCGTAGCGCCGACTCCAAGCCGAGGTCGTCGAGCATGGAAGGGCGCAGATTGAGGGAAAGGTCCTGCACCTGCCCGAGCACATCCTCGATGACTTCGGCGACCGCCCTGAGGCGCGGCTCCAGACCATTGGTTCCGGGGGCGGACAGCGCGGCATGGATGTTCAGTTCGACCGCTGTGAGCGACTGCCCAATTTCGTCGTGCAACTCGCATGCGATGCGACGGCGTTCGGTCTCTTGAGCCTCGACCAGGCGGCGCGACAGGGCCTGGAGCTTTTGGCCGCCGCGCTGCTGCTCTCGCTCGCGCCTCTCGATGATGTCGGCCATCCGGTGAAAGGCGGCGGCCAGTTGTCCCAACTCATCATGCCCGAGAGGCAGGCTGGCGCGGGCTGCCAGGTCGCCATTGGCGAGCCTGGCGCCGGACCGGGCCAGAGCCTTTACGGGGCTGAGCACGAGGAAGCGGGCGCCGAGCCAGCCAAGGAACAGCGAAAGCGGGAGCGCAAGGACAGGCGTGACCAAGTCACGCTCGCCCCATGCCGCGCGCAGGACCAGAAAAACCAATGGCGCGCAGGTCAAAGCCAATACGAATAGAAGCCTCAGACGCAGCCCCAAGGCGAACTGGCTGTGCAAGGCGATATGGGTTCGCATGCTAAGATATTAACAGAACTCTGCGGGTGGGAAAGTAGAAGAAAATAAGAAACCACGGAATACACAGAAAAGAGACCAGTTCCGTGTACTCCGTGTATTCCGTGGTTCGGTTCTCTTCCGGCGCCAGCCCGAATACTTCACACGGGGGTAGGAGGACTGCGCGCCCTACCTACAGGCTGTTGGCGTTTTGTTCGTGGCAGGAAATACTCGGGCTATATCCCCAGGCTGGCGAGCATGTTGCTAATCGAATTGACAAGCTGAACGAGTTGAGGATGGGACTCCTCGAACTCGGAAACCGAGGAAGTCAATCCTTTGAGGGAGAGTTCCAGCAGTTCCGGATTCTTTGGCGTGCGGGTCGCCTCATGCGTCGAGACCTGGGTGAAACCGGCGATACTCCGGGCCTCATCGCTGTGCGACTTGGACAATTCGGCCACCTGGCTTTTGAGGGTAGCCAGCAGCTCGAGGAGATCATGCCGCCGCTCCTCGTTGATAGACTCGGCGGTCTTGATTCTCGCCTCGATGGCGGTGATGGTGTCCTCAATCATAGCCCTGTTCCCATTCTTAACGGCAACATAGCATTTCCCAGGCTTGTCCAGCAAGAGAATCAGGGGCCGGCGGCTGCGATTCAAAGTGTTGGGGCGCGCAGAGGAGTGCGCGCCCTACCCGCGTGTGAAATATTCGGGCTAGCCTCAGACTGCCGCCTCAGTGGGCTTGGCAGGCTCCCCGGCTCTGGCCGGCAAGGGGACGAGGGCAGAAAGCAGCCCCATTTTTGCGCAGATAAAATACACCACCGCACCGACGATAAAGGCAGCGACCGGGGCGCAAGGCACATTGACACGCAAGGAGGCCGGCAGGAGAGGGTTAGGGAGGATGCCCACGATGAACCCGAGCAACCAGGCTATCCAGCCGGCGGCATTGAAGCCGGCGCGAGGGCCGCTCCATTTCCCTCCCGACAGGAGGTAATCCACCACCATAGCGCCAACAATCGGGCCAAAAGACGCCCCGATAAGGCCAAACACGCTTCCGAGATTGCCCGCCCAGCCGGTGACGGCAAGGATGATGCTCACCAGGGCGCCGATGCCCACGGAGACGAAGGGGTTAACCTTAGGCATGGTGGTTTTGAAGCTGTTGGCGGCGATGAAGGAGGAGAAGCAGGCGCCAGGGAAGGAGGCCAGGGTCAACCCAATCATGACGGCGGCGAACAGGCTCGGAGAGAGTCTCTTGCCAAGCGCGGTCGTCATCGTGGTCGTCGAAGAACCGATGAGACCCGTGGCGTGAGCGCCCGCAACCGCAATCACCGAGATGCCGGCGGTGAAGATGATGGCAATGACGATGCCAAAGATGCCGCCCATGCTGACGTCTCGCCTATCGCGATTGCTCGAACAAATATCCACGCCGGCGGCCCCCGCCGTGGCGAAGAAGCCAACAATGGCGGATACCATCACCAAAATCGCATTCAGAGAACCGCCGGAGGCGGCCGTCGCCGCGGCAGGTTCGGGCTTGTAACTGCCCGCCGAACCGGCAAAGAGGCCAAGGCCCACAAGCAACACCACAAACGGGATGAGCGGCAAGTAGGTGGCCACTTTGGCGACATATTGAATGCCTTTGAGGCCCACGAAGGCTGCCGCCAGCGTCCAGATGATGGCCAG
>JBJKSV010000406.1:0-2664 GCA_046703605.1 Limisphaerales bacterium | reverse complement strand
ATCCCACAGTTCTTCCGTAGCATGATCAATGCGCCCATTAATGGGCCCCTGCCTCTGAGGCTATTAATTAGCGGCGCGGCGCCTCTGCCGGTCCAGGTGCTGACCGAGTTCGAAGCCAAGTTCGGCGCCCCGATTATCGAAGGATACGGCCTGAGCGAGGCCAGCCCGGTCGTGACCAAGAACCCGGTCAATGGCGCGCGCAAGCCGGGGTCGATTGGCCTGCCCATCACCAACGTGGAGGTAAGCATCCAAGACGACGCGGGATCTCACTTGGGCGCCAGGCAGATCGGCGAGTTGTGCGTTCGCGGCGGCAATGTCATGCTCGGCTACTGGAACCAACCGGCGGAGACCGCAAAGGTGATGCGCGAAGGCTGGTTGCTGACCGGTGACATCGGATACCGGGATGAGCAGGGGTATTACTTCATCACCGACCGCAAGAAAGACATGCTCCTGGTCAACGGCATCAACGTCTATCCTCGCGAGATTGAGGAAGTGCTTTACCAATACCCTGGCGTTAAGGAGGCGGCGGTCATCGGCAAACCCGACCCGCGGCGCGGAGAGCAACCCATCGCCTTTATCTCCGCGACCGACGGATTTCCGATTGACGAGACGTCGATTCAACAATTCCTTCGAAGGAAGCTGGCCGATTACAACGTCCCGCGCAAGGTGATTGTTCTCCCGGCCCTCCCCCGGAACGCCACCGGGAAAATCCTCAAAACGACCCTGCGTCAGCAGCTTGGCTAGGACACTAACCATTGTAGGAGACGAGGTAACGAGTCTCTGATCAAGTGCCAAGGCGCGCGAAAAACCGGGATCAGAGACTCGATACCTCGTCTCCTACAGTCGCTGCTTGGGTGTGGTAGTCCCATCTTGAGGGCGAATTGGAATTATTGTACGCGGACGCGATAGAAGTAGGAAACCCCGTTCGTGGCTGCGGGGTCTCTGTAGATAGTCGTACCGGCTTGCCCCACGATGTTGCTTTCGACAGAGAGAAAGGCTGGTTGGGTGTCCAGGTTGGTGCTGCGCTGCACGTAGTAGGTCCTGCCGGCGACGCTTTGCCAACTCAGTGTAACTCCGGAGGCGTCACAGCGGGGAGCAGCGAGCTTCAGTACCGACAAGGCATTGGTGGGGTCGGTTCCCGCCACCCATTCCTGCCAGTTGTTCATGCTGTCGGCATCGGAGTCGAGGAAGTCCGCTGAGCCGTCCAGCTTTAGGCCGTACTCCTGGAGCCAGCCGATGAATTCGCCCATACCCGGGCCTTGGAACTCGTACGCGCCGATATCTATCTGCCCGTTAACCACTCGAGGCCGGCCGTCCAGATCGGCCTTGAGGTTCGGATCATACACGCGCCCAGCGTCGATACACGGCGAATTGGTTTGGAGACGGAAATTGCCGTCCGCAAAATCGACAAACCCGGGCGCGTTAGTAACGTTATAGTTATAGGCGCCCTTGGGTGCTGGGCTGAGACAGCAGTTGGCGAAGATACCGCCATCGTAGTTGGATCCCGCAGGTGCCGTATTGTAATAGAGGATGTCGTCGTCCAAGAGCAGGCCTAAGGATCCCGCCGAGAGCCCTCCGCCTGAGTTAGTCGCGCTATTGGCCACCACCGTGCAGTTGATAAGCTTTCCCCCTGGCCCTCCAGTCACTCCTGAAGCCCCGCCCCCCGTACCCGCCGTATTGCCGGTTAGCAGGCAATTGTGCAAAAAAGTCGCGCTGCAGGCACCACCGCCGTTCTGGGCTTTGTTCCCGCGTATCAGGCAAGCATCCAGGGTGCCCTCAAAAGCTCCGCCTCCATTGGTTACCGCCGAATTGTCCTCTAACGTGCAGTGGTTCAGATCGCCCCCGGCAACACCGCCCCCGTTTCCGGCATGATTCGCGGTCAACAGGCATGACGTGAGCGTGCAGCCGGCGGTTCCGCCGCCGGAGAGCTGGGCCGAGTTGGCGCTCAAGGTGCAGTCGCTCAGGGATGCGCCTCCGGAGGCGCCTCCGCCAGTTGGAGCCTGGTTGCCGGTGAAATCGGAGCCGAGAATTGTGAAAGCCATGGCATAAACCCCGCCGCCCTCAACGCCCGCAGTGTTTCCAGAGAAGGTGCAGTTGGTCGCGCCTGCGAGCGTCTCGGAAAATCTCACGTAAAGTCCTCCTCCTTCGGCTCCCGCAGAGTTGTTGGAGAGCGTGCAATGATCCAGACTGAGTCCATAAGGCGCCGCTATACCGCCGCCATTGTTAGCAGTCGCCGTGTTGCCCAAGAAGGCACAATTGGCTATAAAACCTCCAAGCGTATAGAGGCCACCACCGCTGTCCCCGGCCACGTTCCCCGAGATGGTACAACCAATAAGAACCGACGGTTCGTAAACACCCCCACCCCAGTGAACGGCCCAATTGTTCGACACGATGCAGCCGCTCATGACACATGAAGCCGCGCCACCGCCAAAGAGGGCCTGGTTTTCGTAGTTGACGCAGTTGGTCAGGGCCGCCCCCCAAGCGCCAGCCCCGTAATCCTGGCCACCCAGCGCATCAGGGGCGTTGCTGCAGATGGTGCAGTCCCTCGCCGTGCCTCCATAAACCCCGATGTTCGCGTTGCCGCTTACAAGGCAGTGGTCCAGCGTGCATTCAATGAGGCCCGACTCAGCATTGGCGGTGACGACGCAATTGCTCAGATAACAC
>JBJKSV010000405.1:0-3478 GCA_046703605.1 Limisphaerales bacterium | reverse complement strand
GTAATCGGCGCTGGTGGCGCGCAGACCTCCGGCGTCCATCGTTTCCGTGAGGATGGAATAGTTCTGGCTGGAACGCGAGTCCGCCCAGGCAACATGCCAAGCCGAAAGCCACGCCAGGAGCACGCCGACCACAACCGGACGGAGATTCATCCCGCTCCTCCAATAGGCGGCGAGGCGGATGATTCGCTGGCGGACGCTGATTCACTCGGTGATAACAAGTCAGCCGGGGCTTGGCGTTCGCCGTCCTTCCAGGTCTTGCGCGCAAGCACCCTCCCAAGGCGTACGCGAGTCTTGGCCTTCAGAAAGCCACTGGCGTAAAGCTCGTAAGCGACCCCGTCCGGCTCGCCAGTCTTCATTGGGATTTGCTCCGCCAACTGGCCGCTCTTGTACCAGCGCCGGAAAACGCCCACCACCTTTCCGTCGAGGATGCTGGCCTCGGAGAGTTTCGTGCCGTTCTCATACCATTTCCGGCGGAGACCGTTCGAGACACCGTCCTTAAAATGCTCTTGGACCTGCAATTGGCCGTTGGTGTACCAGGCCTCGGAGAGGCCATTGAGGAGGCCGTTGGAGATGGCGGAACGGGAGAGTCGCGCGCCGCTGGGATAAGACTGGAGCAGATACCCGGTGAACAGGTTCGTGCCGCCGCGCCAGTACCAGTGCCCATCGCGCAAGAGCAGCTTGGCCCGCGCGACCTCCGGCAGCGATACGGCGGGATGGCGAACAGGCCACCAGAACCAGGTCAGCGCCCCCGCCGCGCAAGCCGAGAGGAGCCACAAGAGGCTACGATTTGCGATTTGCGATTTGCGATTTGCGATTGGGGATTGGGAAGTCACGAGTTGCGAGCTGAACCTGAGGAATCAGGATTGAGGATGTGAAATGCATCTATATCCGCGCCCAAGGCCAAAGCGGCGTGGCGCTCCGCGTCCCGACGCACTCCAAAAGCTGGCGCCAAATCCACAACGGCCACCTGCCTCTTGGCTGAATGGTCGAGTCGGTGTCATCGTCGGATGCCTAGCCTCACTGAAGCATTACCTTGAAGAAGTGCATGGGCGGGCCGGAGGCCGGCTGGAGAGGTTGCACCTGGAGCGTGCGAATGTCCGGCGCCCAATAGTAGGAATGCACCCCCCCGGAATCGCCCTCGGCGGGGATGCGGAACGAAAGAGGCGTCCACGCTTTCAGGTCCGCCGAGCCGAGCACGGTGTAGGAGCGCCCGGTCATGGTGGAGAATTGCAGGAGAGGTGAATCGCCATCCAACCCTACTACGGTGAGCTTGAGGGAGGCGCCAGGGTCAAAGAGGGAATCACCCAGAAGATACTGCTGGAACAGGCTCTGGCCATCCGGGGTGAGGACCGAGTTGGCGTTGAGGTCCGAAAGGCTGAGATTGGAGCCGAGCGCGTCGAGGAAGGCCTGCTCCCAGGCATCGGGGATGCCGTCTCCATTGGCATCGACACCGAGCGTGAGGTCCAGGCGGGTCTGTTGGGCCGGCAAACCCAGGAGTGAGAAATTGCCGCTCATCTCGATGGGCAGGTTCGTCGTAGTATTGACCACCACATACAGCTTGAAGGGGGCGGAGACGGTCAGGGCGGCTGGGACGTAGGGGTCCGGAGTCAGGCCGGCGTCCATGGGCACCTGGAGCGCGTAATTGCGGTCGGGACCCAGGCCGGGAACGACAGTCGTGGTGAGTTGCACGCCGGTGGGGGTCTGGAGGATGATTTGAGCATCCGAACTCATCAACGGGGTGCCGTATTCATCCCGCACGATGCCATAAATGAGGTGGTATGGCGCAGGGGGATAGGCCAAGGCCGGCATAACGAACGGGGCCACAGCCAGGGCCAGGAGGATGAGGAGCGGCGTGCGGAGGAGGTGCAGAGGGTGTTTCATAGGCGCTGGAGAGTTTGGGGCACTGGGCTGCGGACCCGGCCGCTCCATTGAGCATTGAGCACTGGGCCTCGAGCATTTCGAATTGCCAATGAATAATGGTAAATGCCCAATGCCTAATGAGAAATGCCGCTGCGCGCGCCTCAGGTGCAAATCGCTTCTCCCTCGCCGCAGACGCAGCGGAGCTTGACTCGTCCGCAACACGTTTTGAGATTCAAGAAATCTAGTTCCCGGCATAGGAGTATGTAACAAAGTAGAGTTTGATATCCTTGACCGACTGGATAAACCGGTCCAGGCCCTCGTTGGGATCATTCAAGAGCGTTTTGCCCGGGATAACCAGCTTCCACTGACTGTTCCAAACCGAACGCCCGATGTGCCGCGAGTTGGTGTACGCCGAAGGCGCCAAGCCGCCGCTGCCGCCATAAATGTTCAGATTGAAGGCGGCGGTGGTGGAGACGGGCCGGAAGGCCTGGAACTTGCGGATGCTGAAGAGCGGTTCGGAGAGTGAATCGTTGGCGGTATAGAAAGGCGTACTCGAGAAGTCCGCGGCGCTGATGTTGAACGGCAACGGAATGGTGACGTCCTCGACGTTCCAGGTGCGGATGCTGCTGACATCCCCTAGAGGCGGGCTGCGCATGGAATCGACGCCCACGGGGATAAGATAGACGTAGGGCGTGGCAGCCAGGCCGTTGGGGTCCAGAGTCGGGTCGGGTGGCGAGGTGCCACCCGTGCCCGTCAATCCGGAGGGATTGTCCATGCCGACATAGCCGTCGAGATCGACGCCGACAGCAAAAATCTTTGTCGCGAAGGAGCTTGGGCTGAAGTTGTGGTCGCCTGCGGCCAGCGGCTTGCCAAAGAGGTTCAGACCGTCGGCAATCGTCGTGCTAAAGGTCAGGATGATGCCCGGCACCGGCAAGCCGCTGCCGTCGTCAATCTGCATACAGTAGCGTTTCACGTCGGTATCATCGAGCAGGTTGGCAACCCGGCCTTCCTGGAGCACGTCCTTCCATTTGTCATCGCCATCGGCGCCAGGCAAAATGCGGTAGTTTTCCGTGCGCAGGGAGACGGTCGTTCCGTAGCCATCGGGGTTGTTGAAGCCGAGCCTGCCCTTGAGCACGTCCCAGTCGGCCTTCATCTCGGCCATGGCGCTGGAGAGGCCCGGGTCACCGGTGTCGCTGCCAGCGTATTGGGGTTGGCCGTTCTCCACCACGCCCAGGGCCTGGGAGCTAATGATGCGGTTAAGGAAGTCCTGGCCCTGCTGAGTATTGAGCAGGCCGGTGTCATAATCGTAGGCCTGTGCCGCCAGATAGGCATATTCTGAGGCCAGACTGAAGAGGGTGTTATAGCGCTCCAGTTTTTCATTCTGGAAGATGAGGAAGGCGGCGTCGCGGGTGCGGTAGCCCTGGATGATGGCCGCGGCGTGTTGGCGGAAAGTCAGGCGCTCGGCCAGGATGCGGTTGCCCTTGGCGAGGAGGGCTTGGTAGGCGCGCTGGGCGTCATCGAGGCTGCGCAGGGCCTCGTTGATCGTAAACAGATCGCCCTCGATGTTCAGTTCCTGGTTGCCCAGGGCCAGAACGGCGTTCTAGGTGTCCTGAGCAAG
>JBJKSV010000404.1:0-4921 GCA_046703605.1 Limisphaerales bacterium | reverse complement strand
GTCGAGTGGCGCGCCGGTGGAGGGTGTCATCGAGGCCGAAGACCGCCGGACAGCGCTCCAGATCCTTGGCAAACGTGGCTTGTTTCCTTCGAGCCTGGAAGCCGCTGCCGCCTCCAATGGAAAGGCGCCAATTGTTGCTCCGGACAGCAAACCCGCGGTTGCTGGAGGCGCGGAGGCCGGAATAAGGCGGCCGATTCGGCGCAAGGATATCACCGCCTTCACCCGCGAGATGAGCGCATTGCTGGCGGCAGCCATCCCGATTCCACAGGCCCTGGACGGCCTGGGCGAGGAAGAGGAGAACTCGCCGCTGCGGGCGGTTATCCTCAAGATTTCGGAGTCCGTTCGAAAAGGCGCATCTTTCTCATCGGCGCTGGCGGAGCATCCGCGGCTCTTCGGCAAACTCTATGTCAGCATGGTGCATGTTGGCGAGGAGGCCGGGGCGCTGCAGAAGGTCATGGCCGATCTGGCCAATTTATTGGAGCACGAGGACGAGGTGCGCGGCGAAGTATTGGCGGCGGTGGCCTATCCGGCGTTTGTCCTGTGCTTCGGCCTGGTGACGGTGACGGTGCTCCTAACCCTTGTGATGCCGCGGCTCTTCGGCATGTTGCAGGACATGCTGAAGGTCCTGCCATTGCCGACGCTGATTCTGCTGAAGATCAGCCATTTTCTTCACAGTTATTGGCCGTGGGTTTTGGGCGGAGTCGTCGCGGTAGTCGCGGGTCTGCGAGCTTACATCCGCACGGCCCAGGGTGCCGAGTTCTACGATGCCATACGGCTGCGTCTGCCGGCCATTGGCCCCGTGTTTCGGGCGGCGGCCTTGGGCCGATTTGCCCGCACGCTTGGCACCCTCGTCAGGAGCGGCGTTTCCTTGCTTCCGGCGCTAAAGATTGTCGAGAGCACCATCGGCAATCGGGTCTTGGCGAAGCAGATAGCCAGGGTCTCCGAAGAGACGCGCGGAGGCGATTCTCTGGCCACGCCGCTCAGAAAGCTGGGCATCTTTCCGAGAACGGTCGTCCAGATGATCGATGTCGGGGAGGAGAGCGGCAAGCTCGATGAGATGCTGCTGAAGGTCGCCGATATCGAGGAGCGCCACATGCGGGCGCGGACCAAGACGTTGATTTCGCTGTTGGCGCCGGCGCTGATCCTGGTGGTCGGCGCGTTGGTGGGCTTTATGGTCATAGCGTTGCTATTGCCGATATTCAGGATGAGCCGCGCCATCCATTAGCCCGAAGAACTCGAATAGAACAAATGAAAAACTCAAATGAGGCCGCTTTCAGCGGCAAGACATCCGTTATCAACACGCGCCGTGAGCAGGAAAGGCTTTCCGAGCGAGGATTCACGCTCATCGAGATCATGGTGGTCGTGATCATCCTGGGCATTCTGGCCGCCACCATCATCCCGCAATTCATCGGAACGACTTTTGACGCCAAAGTCAGCGCCGCCAAATCGAACATCGCCGAGATCGAGTCGGCCCTGGAGCGGTTTAACCTGCACATGGACCGCTACCCGACGATGGAGGAGGGGCTCAAAGTGCTGGTCGAAGCGCCCGCCAACGGCAGCGACAAATGGCGCGGCCCCTACGTCAAGCAACTCCGCAACGACCCCTGGGGCAACCCCTACCAGTACCTCTACCCCGGCGTCCATCACCCCACCAGCTTCGACCTCTGGTCCCGAGGCGCCGACGGGGCCGATGGCGGGGAAGGCAAAGGGGCCGACATAGGAAATTGGTGAAAGCGGGACGCAATTTGAAATTCTCAATTCTTAATTCTCAATTCTCAATTGTGGCTGGCAAGAACACCTCCTGCGAGAGCCGGCTCGCTGGGGTCCTTGGATTCCAAAACATGCGGGCCTTCACGCTTATCGAGTTGATGGTGGTGATTGTGATCATTGGCATCATGACCGCAATGGTCATCCCCGAGATGCGAGGAACTTACGAAGACGCCCTTTTGCGCTCGACCAGTCGCAAGCTGGTGAGTGTATTCGACCTGGCCTACAGCCGCGCGGTCAGCCTTAGCGAACTTCACCGGGTTCACATCGACCCTGGCACGGGCCGTTACGTTATCGAACACCTGGTCGCGCAGGAGGGCCAGACGGATTCATTTGCGCCCGCACGCGACCTGCCCGGGGGCAAAGGCACACTCGATTCCAGAATTTCCATCCGGATCCGGGACACCACAACCGAAAACCCGGAGTCGCTCCAGGCAAGCTCCGGCCCGGATTCATCGGCTGAGGCGGCAGGCCCAGCGGACGCCAACAACATCGATTTTTACCCGGACGGCACGGCGGACGCCCGGGAGGTGCTTTTAACTGACCGCCAGGGCTTCCGAATCCTCCTACGCATCAATCCCGTCACCGCTCGCATCCGCATCATGGACCTGGGGAGAGGCTCTGCGGAGCAGGCTGCGGAACAAGGCGCCAGCCCATGATAACCGCCCTCGATCTCCAGCCTGGAACCGCCGGCTTTTCGCTGATTGAAGTCGTGTGTGCCGTTCTCATCCTGGGAATCGCCCTGGTGGGCCTGACTCAGGGAATCACCACCGCGCTTCAGTCCAGCAAGGATTCCGAAGTCCAGACCGGCGCCGTGTTGATGGCCTCCGGCTTGCTCGAGAGCCTCCGGGCTGAAGGTGACCTCGAAGACGGCGAGACTGATGGCCAAGGCGACGGAGGGTTGGCCCGGTTCACCTGGAAAGAATCCATCGAGCCGACCCGTATCGACGGGCTGCACCAAGTCGTCGTCACCGTCATGGACAGTCGCTCCGGCAAGAGCCTCTATGAATTGCAAACCCTCCTGTTCGAGACGCCGCAGGACACAACGCTCACCGGGACGGCCGCTCAATCGCCCGGTGCGCGGAGGCAGAGTGGCTCTGCAAATCGCCGCAGGAGGGGCTCTCAATGAGTCCGTCCTGTCCGTCATTGAGAAGCAGGGCAGGGCGGCCTACGCGCAGCCAGAGGCTCTCCGAAAGGAGTCATTCTCGTGGCCCTCTGCCGCTGGGGCGCGCGCAACGGCATTTCTCATTAGGCATTGGACATTTGCCATTAGCCATTGGCGATGCCAAATGCCAAATGTCTAATGCTCAATGCTCAATGTGTTGCGGAGAACGACCTGGGGTCTCCCTCGCTGACCAAACCACGAATCCGCACAGCGTAACATCCTCCTCTGGTTTCACCCTAATCGAGATGGTGATTAGCGCGTCCTTAATGGCCTTGATCCTAACCAGCGCCTACCTGTGCCTGAACGCGGCCATGGAAAGCCAAAAGCTCATCGAACCGCGGGCCGATGCCATCCAGACCGCCCGGGTGGCCATGGCCTTGATGAGCGCCGACCTCCGCTCCGCCTGCTCCCTCTCCAAGGACTTTGACCTGCTCGGCATGCAGCGCACCGTCGGAGCGGTCGAAGCCGACAATATCGATTTCGCCACCCACAACTACACTCCACGACACCCCCATGAAGGGGATTACTGCGAGGAGAGTTTCTTCCTGGATAAAGACCCACGCTCCGGTCAATGGGCGCTCTGGCGAAGGCGAAACCCGACCCTGGCGCCCAACCCTCTTTCGGGCGGATACCGGGAGGAGTTGGCGCGGGGCGTTCTGGGCCTTCGCTTCGAATATTATGACGGCATCGATTGGTACGACTCATGGGGTGACATAAACGGGGCGGCCAAGCAGGCCAGTTCCTACCGAGAGCGAAGCAACCTCATGGGCTTGCCGGAGGCCGTTCGCATCACGCTGCTCCTGGATGCCGATCCCACTGCAAAGGCGGCCAGCCAAAACGCCGGCGCCACAAATGAGCCCGGCCTTTTCTTCCAGACCGTCGTGCGCCTCGAGTTGGCGGATTCGCTGTCGAGTTCTTCTTCCGCCGGCGGCGAAACCAACGCCCCGGCGGAGAATTCCGGCCAGCAAGGAGGCACGCCATGAGGGCCAGGAGCGATCGTCAGTGCGACGCAAGAGTCTTTGAGCTTCAAGACATGTTGCGGACAATTCAAGTTTGGCTGTGTCTGTGGCGTGGGCGAGGGCGAAGCGCGTTGCAGTCGAGCCGCGCGCAGCGGCATTTTTCATTAGACATCGGGCATTTGCCGTTGCTCATTCGCAATGCCCAATGCCCAATGCCTAATGCTCAATGCTCAATGAGATGGGAACGGAGGTCTGAGGTCACTTTTGCTGGTCCTCAACACTCGAGCCGCTGGGCTATTCTCGGGATGCCCCTCCAGGGCAGGAGCGTGGCGGCACCACTTTGGCCTGGCACCCTCGAGGGGGTGGGGCACACCAACCGCAATCGCGCCTCGGTGCTGGTGGGCTTGCTATGGTGCCTGGCGCTGTTGAGCATCATTGTCATTGGGGTGCTGCACACCGCCCGGATGGACCTGATGGTGATGAAGAACTACGGAGATCGTGTTCAGGCGCATTACCTGGCCCTGGCGGGCATTGAAAAAGCCAAGGCCCACCTCTTCCAGGACGCTCAGCAACGCAGCCGGAGCCGCGTCAACCTCAACGGCGCCCTCTACAACGCCCCGCAACAATTCCGCAGTGTCACGCTGGGCCGCGGCCAGTTTAGCGTGTTCCGCCGGGGCCGGATGGATGAGGGCGGGGACATTATCTACGGCATTAGCGACGAGGAAAGCAGGCTTAATGTCAACACGGCGTCGCCCCAGGAATTGGAGAAGATTCAGGACATGACTCCCGACATCGTCGCGGCGATTATCGACTGGCGCGACACTGACAACGCGGTCAGCCAGGACGGGGCCGAATCCGATTATTACCTCTCCCTGCGCCCGCCGTACACGGCGCGGAACGGCCCGTTCCAGACCCTTCGCGAGTTGTTGATGGTACGGGGCATTACGCCGGCGCTGCTCCTGGGACGGGATTATCGGCCAAGAGGGCAAGTCCAATCGTTCGATGACGGCGGCGAGCAAAGTGCCGCGGA
>JBJKSV010000403.1:0-7639 GCA_046703605.1 Limisphaerales bacterium | reverse complement strand
GCGTTGGCCGTGGCCTTGTCGCTCTTTTCCTTCGGTTTTGTCCGAGCGTTTCATGGACGCAAGAGCCTCGGGGCGCTCGCGGCGTTTTTCAACGGCCTGCTGCTCACGACCACCCTGGTGTTTCTGGCGTCCAATGCGTTGTTCTTCCTCATCGCCTGGGAACTCATGGCGTTGATGGCCTATTGCCTGGTGAGTTTCGAACATGAGAAAAAGGAGAGCCGCAATGCCGGCGTCCTGCTCTTCATTATGTCGCACCTTGGCACAGGCTGCCTCATAGCCGGTTTTCTGCTCCTGTTCCAGGCCTCCGGAAGCTATGAGTTCGAGAGCTTTCGCCGGCTTGGCGCCCACCTGAGCGCCGGACGGCGTGACGCGGCCTTCCTGTTGTTCCTCATCGGTTTTGGCGTTAAAGCTGGGATTATTCCCCTCCATATCTGGCTTCCGGCCGCGCACCCGATTGCGCCCAGCCATGCCTCGGCCCTCCTCTCCGGCGTCCTTCTCAAGGCCGGAATCTATGGTCTGACTCGCGTCCTGTTTGAATTTCTCGGGATGCCCTCCAACTGGTGGGGAGTGACGTTGCTGTGCATCGGGACAGTTTCGGCGTTGTTGGGGGTGTTGTATGCCCTCATGGAACATGACCTCAAGCGATTGCTGGCCTTTAGCAGCATCGAGAACGTTGGCATCATCCTCATGGGGCTTGGCGCCGCCTTGATGTTCCTCCATACCCACCATCCCATCATGGCCACCTTCGCGCTCATTGCCAGCCTCTGTCACACCCTCAATCACGCCGTCTTCAAAGCCCTGCTTTTCCTGGGGGCGGGCGCGGTGGTCCATGCCACCCATACGCGGAACATGGAGGAGATGGGCGGATTGATCAAACGGATGCCCAGAACGGCTTTGTGCTTCCTCATCGGCGCGGTTGCCATTGCCGCGCTGCCGCCACTCAACGGCTTTGTTAGTGAATGGCTCACCTACCAGGCGCTGCTCCTGGGATTTGGCAGCACCTCCAGCCTTATCCGCCTGATGTTTCCTCTGAGCGGGACGTTGCTGGCCTTGACCGGCGCGCTGGCCGCAGCGTGTTTTGTAAAGGCCTTTGGCATCACCTTCCTTGCCCAACCGCGAACGGAGCACGCCGCCCAGGCGCGCGAGGCCTCACCAACGATGCTCGCCGGGATGGGACTCCTGGCGGCCGCATGCATCTTCCTGGGGCTGTTTCCCTCGTCCCTGCTTCGGCTCTTGGCGCCTCTGACACTTCAACTAACCGGCCAGCGGCTGGCCTTGACCAGTGGCTTGGTTCTAACCAACACCCGCCCCTTGGGCGGAACCGTCTCGACGCTGGGCATCACACTAATGGGACTCTGCCTGTTGCCAATCCCTCTGGGATTATGGCTGGTTTTCGCAAGGCATTCGCGCGTGCGTTTCGGGCCCACCTGGGACTGCGGCCTGCGGGGGCTGACCCCGGCCATGGAATACACTGCCACGGGTTTTTCCAAACCGATCCGGATGATTTTTAAGGCATTGTTTCGCCCAAAACGCGAGGTTCAGCGCGAATACGATTACTCGCCGTACTTTGCCAAGACGCTCCGATTCGAGAGCCGCATCGAAGAGGCATTTGTCAAGCGACTGTACCGCCCCCTGAATCGCGCCGTCTTGCGGCTCGCGCGCCGGATGAGAGCCTTCCAGGCGGGAAGCATCCACGCCTACCTCATCTACATTTTCATCACCTTCCTTGTCCTGCTGATCTTCGCGCTCTGAAAGGGACCTAAATGATGACCTTTGTTGCCGTTGGGGCTCAGGCCCTCTTGCTGCTGGTGTTGGCGCCGCTCCTGACCGGGTGCATCCGAAACTGGAAGGCGAAGTTGCAGAATCGTCGCGGGCCGCGCGTCTGGCAGCCCTATTTGGACCTGTTGAAACTCCTCCGCAAAGACATGGTCATTTCCGAGCACGCCTCCTGGATCTTTTCGGCCATGCCCTACGTGCTCATCCTCTCGACGCTCCTGGCGGGGTTGATGGTTCCCCTCGTCACCGTCGCCGCCCCGTTGAGCCTTTTTGGCGGGGCACTCGCCTTCGTGGGATTGCTGGCCCTTGGCCGGTTTTTTCTCGCCCTGGGAGGGTTGGATACCGCCAGCGCATTCGGTGGAATGGGCAGCAGCCGGGAGATGACTCTCTCGGCCGTTGCCGAGCCGGCGCTCATGCTCGCCATCTTTACGGTGGCAATCCAAGCAGGCTCGACCAACCTGAGCCGGGTTCTTCAAGCGGCGCAGGGCCCGGATTGGACCCTGCTCAACCCGGCTTATGCGCTGGCTTTTGCGGCCCTCTTCATTGTGTTGTTGGCCGAGACGGGCCGCATCCCGATTGATAATCCGGCGACGCACCTGGAGCTGACCATGATTCATGAAGCGATGATCCTGGAGTATTCAGGCCGCTACCTCGCCCTGATCGAGTGGGGGGCTTCCATCAAGCAGCTCGTCCTGATGGCCCTGCTGGTGAACATCTTTTTCCCGGCGGGCATCGCCACCGAATTGACGGCCGGCAGGATTGGATTCTCGTCGGCGGTTTTCCTGGGCAAACTCCTCGTCCTGTCCGCCGCAGTCGTGCTTGTCGAAACCACCAACGCCAAATTGCGCCTGTTCCGAGTGCCGGACCTGCTCAGCGTGGCCTTCATTCTGGCGGCGTTGGCGCTGCTTTCCACCTTCCTTTTTCAATAAGATGAACCCGCCCCAATCGGATCTCCCCTCACAATTGATCACCCTGCTGGCCGCCGGGATGCTCGTCATTCAATTGCTCATGGCTGTCCAGCGAATGCTCCTGGCCAGCATCCGGCTTTTTGCCCTCCAATCCCTGTTGTTTGCCGCCATTGCCACCGTCATCGCCTACTGCCACGACGCCCCGGAGGTGTATTGGGTGGTGGGTCTGACCCTGGCGGGAAAGGTGTTCTTTCTGCCATGGCTCTTGACCCGGCAGGTGCGTCGAATCGGGATCGTCCAAGAGATTGCTCCCTTGCTCAATGCGACCGCGTCCATGCTGCTGTGCGGAGCGTTTACGGTCGTGGGTTACATCGTCGCGCGTCCATTTACTTCTCTGGAGCGTTTGGGCAATAACACCTTGGCCGTTGCGATAGCCCTTCTGCTGACCGGTTTCTTTCTCATGTTAAACCGGCGCAAGGCCATTTCCCAGGTCTTGGCGCTGCTAACGGTCGAAAATGGCGCGATTCTCGCGGCGGTCGCGCTGACCACCTACGGAATGCCGCTGGTAGTCGAGGTGAGCATGTTCTTCGACATCCTGGTGGCCGTGATGGTCCTCGGCATCCTGGTCTATCGCATCCGGGAAAGCTTCGCCTCGATGGACCTTAGTGAGCTTAAGCTATTAAAAGGATGAACCTCCTGACTCTCTTATTGCTGGCCCCCGCGCTGGCGGCCATCGCCTGCCTCCTGACCCGCTCACGCCGGGCAATGGAATTGGCCAATGTCCTGGCCTTTGTTTTGACCCTTGCCCTGGGGCTCGAATTGTTGCGACAGGTGCTGCTGCATCGAGTCGTGAGCGAGTGTGGCGATTTCTTTCGCGCGGATGCCCTAAGTGCGTGGATGGTGCTGCTCGTTTCGGTCGTGTCACTGGGCAGCTCTCTCTACGCCGTGCGTTACTTCCGGCGGGACCTTGCCTCCGGCGCGGTCACTCCCGGCCGCGTTAAAGAATTCTATGTTCTCAACCCCGTCTTTGGCGGCGCGATGTTCCTCGTCGTCCTGGCCAATAACCTTGGCGTGATGTGGTTCGCCGTGGAGGGGACGGCCCTCTCCTCGGTGCTGCTGGTTGCTCTTTACAACCGCAAGACCTCCCTGGAAGCGGCGTGGAAATATATCATCCTGGGCAGCCTGGGGCTGGCGCTGGCGTTGTTCGGCACCGTCTTTACTTACGCCGCGGCTATCAGGCACTCCTCAACTCTGCCCAATTTCAATTGGTCGTATCTGATGTCCATGGCGGGCCAACTCGACCCGCGAATGATTCGGCTCGCCTTCATCTTCGTGCTGGTTGGATACGGCGCCAAAGCTGGGTTGGCGCCAATGCACACCTGGTTGCCCGATGCTCATAGCGAGGCGCCTTCCCCCACCAGCGCCATGCTTTCCGGGGTCTCCCTCAAGGTGGCGCTCTATGCCCTGCTGCGTTTTCACATCCTCACTAGCGCCTGTCTCGGTTCACCTTTTAGCCGGAATCTGCTTCTGATCTTTGGGCTGGGTTCAATGTGCCTGGCGGCGCCATTCATCCTGGTGCAGACAAATCTCAAGCGGTTGCTGGCCTACTCCAGCCTGGAACATGTCGGCCTGATCTGCGCCGGCATCGGGTTAAACTCGCCGCTAACAATCTTTGGGGCCTTGCTCCACATGGGCTACCATGCCCTGATCAAGCCGGTCCTCTTCTTCTCGGCGGGCAACATCCATCAAAGCCGCCATACGCTACAGATGCGCCTCATCGGCCCGGGGTTGATCCGCGTTCTGCCCCTAACCGTGCTCTCCATGGGCCTAGCCGGAGCCGCGGCAATGGGACTGCCGCCCTTCGGCCTGTTCTTCAGCGAAATTACGGTGTTGACCGGCGGATTTGCCACTGGCCAGACGCTGGTCAGCGGGCTGCTACTGGCCGCCATTCTCGCCTCCTTCTGCGGCCTCCTCTGCCAGCTTACCCGCGTTCTGCTCGGCGCGCCCAGAGTCGAGCATGCCAGCGAACCGAGGATGCAGGGCGAGTTCGTCGGGCCAGTACCACTGAGGTCTTGGTGGGCTCGTTGGAATGCGCCCGGACTGGACGGCCTGCCCGCAATGGGTTTTTTGCTTGCGATGTTTCTGCTCTTCAGCGTCTGGTTGCCGGCGCCCCTGCTGGAGCTGATGCGTCAAGCCGCCGGAATCATTGGAGGAGCTGCGCGGTGAACATGTTGCCTGAATTGGAACCGATCCTATCCGATCTGGCGGAACGCTTTCGCGGGCGGCTCCAGGTCCTCCGTCCGGAGCGCGCCAATGAGATTTATTGTGACGCCTCCATGGAGGCCGTCCCCGGCGCCTGCGCCAGGTTGTACCGGACCTGGAGCGCACGGCTGGTGAGCCTCTTTGCCGATGATGCCCGCCAGGAGTCGGCGATGTTCCACCTCTATTACGTCTTCGCGCTCGATGCGGCCCACGGCTTCATTGTCCTGCGGGTCCCCGTCACGCCTGACCAGGGCCGGTTCACCTCACTCTCCAATGCCCTGCCCGCCGCCAATTGGCAGGAGCGCGAAGTCCAGGACCTCTTCGGCCTCAAGCTCGAGGGCCACCCCAATCCGCGCCGCTGCGCCTTGCATGATGATTGGCCAGAGGTGTACCCGCTGCGCAAAGACTTTCCTTTATGGGCGGCCCTCCCGCCCTTTCAGGGGGAACGCCATAAGTTCCGCAATGTAGAGGGCGAAGGGGTGTTTCAGGTGCCGGTGGGGCCAGTGCATGCGGGGATTATCGAACCGGGCCATTTCCTGTTCAGCGTTGCGGGAGAGCCTGTCCTTTACCTCCAGATCCGGCTCTTTTACACGCACAAGGGCACCGAAAAACTCTTCGAAAATATCCCGATCGCGCACGGCGTCAGGCTGGCGGAGTCCATTTCCGGCGATTCAAGCTTCGCCCACGCCACCGCCTTTTGCCACGCCATCGAGCGCGCCGCCAACGCCGAAGCCCCGCCTCGCGCCCGCGCCCTCCGGACAATCTGTCTCGAATTGGAACGACTCTACAACCATATCGCCGATATTGGGGCCATTGCCACCGATGTCGCCTTCGCCGTCGCTAACGCCCACGCCATGCGCCTCAAGGAGCGCGTCCTCCGCCTCAATGAGCTTTTGACCGGCAACCGGCTCCTGCGCGGCATGGCAACCCTGGGCGGGGTCCGCTTCGACTGGGACTCGGACCAAATCGACGCGCTCAAGGCGTTCACCCGCGACTTGCGGCCCGAATTCGATTCGCTGGTCCAACTGATTCAGGCCTCCTCCTCGACCCGCGACCGCCTCGAGACCACCGGCATCTTGACTCCCGAAACCGCCCGCGACCTGGGAATCGTGGGCATCGCCGGACGCGCCTCCGGTTTCGATCACGATTTGCGACGGGACTTCCCTCACGCTGCCTACGACCGGGCGCGGTTTGTCGTGCCGGTCTATCGGGAGGGAGATGTCCTCAGGCGCATGCAGGTTCGCATTGACGAGGTGGGCCAGTCCCTGGGCATTATCGGCCAAATCATCCAAGGCCTGCCTCCCGGCGCGATAGCGATGTCTGTCCCGCCGCTCCCTCCCAACGCCGTGGCCCTCGGCTACGTCGAGGGCTGGCGCGGAGAGATCTTCCATTGGATTCGGGCCAGTGGTGGAGATCGACTGGCGCGTTGCAAGGTCAAGGACCCCTCGTTGCAGAACTGGCCCGCCTTGAGCGAGGCCATCCTCGGAAATATCGTGCCCGACTTCCCGGTGGTCAATAAGAGCTTCAACCTGTCCTATTCCGGAACCGATCGCTAGACTATGTTCGACATCCTGCGCAAGAGTCTCAAAACCGGGATCGTCACCACCGCATACCCCCTATCACCCGCCGAGGTGACCTCTCACGCCGGTGGCCGGCCCTAGATGAATTTTGCCCGGTGGAAGGACGCCCGCCCGGCGGTGGCGGCTTGCGCCACGGGCGCCTTGGCTCTCTCGGACAAAGGACGCGAGCGCACCGTCACGTTCGACCTGGCCAAATGCACCTTCTGCGGCCTTTGCGCCGAGTCCAACGGCGCCATCCGTATGACCCGCCAATGCGAACTGGCCGCGCGGCGCCGGGAAGACCTCAAAATGGTTGCACGGTACGAGCTCGCTGCCGATGGCGCCCAATTGAAGCTGCTCGACCTTGCCGCCCCAAAGCAAGGCGGCGGCGAATCTGCCGACACCCTATGCGGCCGCTCGACCGGTGCGGATGCCAGGAGAAGTTCGCTCGAATCGCTCGGCGCCCAATTGAATCAAAGGGCCAGGCAAGTCCTGGGACGCTCGCTCCACATTCGCGAGGTGGATGCCGGTTCCTGCAATGGCTGTGAAGTCGAAATTGTCGGACTCAACAGCCCGGTTTATGACCTTGAGCGGTTTGGCATCCACTTCGTCGCGTCGCCCCGCCACGCGGATATGCTGCTGGTGACCGGGCCGGTGTCTCGCAACATGGAACTGGCTCTGCGCAAGACATACGGCGCGATGCCGGAGCCGAGATTGGTCGTCGCGGTTGGCGCGTGCGGCTGCAGCGGCGGCATCTTTGGCCGGAACTATGCCACCCTGGGCGGCGTGGATAAAGTCCTCCCCGTCGATGTCTATGTCCCCGGCTGTCCGCCCAACCCCCGGGCCCTGCTCCAGGGCATTCTCATGGCCATAGGGAGGCTGGCACCCACCACCGCAAGCAGAACTTAACGCCCGCGTGGCAAGGCTCTTCCCGGACTAGCTATCGTGTTCGGTTGAACAGGAACAGCTTTACAGACCTCAAAATGACCAGGGTAAACCGCCGGGAAGACTGAGCAGTTCAAATCCCTCAAATTGAGCGATTTCCCGGCGGCGGGCAGCACCCCCGGTCCGCTGCAGGCCCGGGGGCTAGCTCGACGTGGCGGCTTCAGGTCTCCACATTCATCTTCAATTCCA
>JBJKSV010000402.1:0-3526 GCA_046703605.1 Limisphaerales bacterium | reverse complement strand
CAATCTCTCCTATCTCCGCCCGGAAACGGCGCAGGCAATCTTCGCTCAGTTTAAGAACCTGCTCGAAACCTCGCGTCAGAAGCTTCCCTTCGGCGTCGCCCAGGTCGGCAAGGCCTTTCGCAACGAGATCAACCCGCGCAATTTCACCTTCCGCTCCCGCGAATTCGAACAGATGGAGCTGGAATTCTTCATCAAGCCGGACGAGGCGGTCGAGGCTATCTGCGGCAGCGTCGCCAAACCCGCTGCCCCCGGCCATCCAGGCCAGCCCCAGCCCAATTGGGGATGGCAGATGTGGCATCAGTACTGGGTCGAGGAGCGAGTCCGGTTCTATGAAAGCATCGGCCTCTCCCGCTCCTCGCTGGAAGAGTATTGGCAAAAGCCCGAAGAACTGGCTCATTACGCCCGTGCCACCGTCGATGTCCTCTACAGATTCCCCTTTGGCGCCCAGGAACTCGAAGGCATCGCGGCCCGAAGCGATTTCGACCTAAGCCAGCACCAACGCTTTTGCGGCAAACCGATGACGGTCTTTGACGACGAACTCCGGGCGGCATGGACGAAACTCCCTGCCCCAAAACAGACGGCCCTCAAAGAACGCTACTTCAACGCCCGCCTCGCCTACCTCCAGAAGACGGGAGAAGGGGATGAAGCCGCGAGGAAGCAGGCCCGCGAGGAATCCGAAGCCTTTACCAAGGGCTACTTCGTGCCTCATGTCATCGAGCCTTCCGCTGGAGTAGATCGGCTCGCGCTGGCCCTCATCTGCAATGCCTATTCTGAAGACCAGGCCCCCGATGACAAAGGCAAGCTCGAACCCCGTCTGGTCATGCGGTTTCATCCGCGTATCGCCCCCATCACCGTCGCCGTGTTTCCGTTGCTCAAAAACAAGCCCGACCTGGTAAAAAAGGCCAAAGAAGTCCGCGACTGCCTCCGTCCGCACCTGGCCGTGTTTTATGATGAGTCTGGGGCCATCGGCCGGCGCTACCGCCGCCAGGACGAGGCCGGAACACCCTTCGGCGTCACTATCGACTTTGACACCCTGGGCGAGAATGGTTCCGAACTCAAGGACACCGTCACTTTGCGCGAACGCGACAGCATGAAGCAAACACGCGTCAAGATAGCCGACCTGCTCCCCAGCCTGCTCGAACAGGCCCGCTAACGAGCGCGAATTGGCTCAATCGCCTTTCACGTGGAAGACGAGCAGATACGGAACGGCGACGCGTCCCTGCGCGTCCCTGAACCCATGGAACCGCGCGCTGTTAATCCACCAACCGTAGGTTTTGCCGGGCTCCAGTTTGACCTTCATGATGCAGGTCTTGTGGTCGCTGGAGTAATGCGGAGCGCCGAGCGGTCCGCTGACGGATTGCGGCGTAGAGTCGCGCCAGGCGGTTGACCAACTCCAGGAGTGGTCGGCCATTTCCTTGCTGAAGGTGATCTTGATCTCCATTTCCCCGGGCGCCACATCCTTAGACCCGGCTTCCGGCACGGTTTTGACGACGACCGGCGCGACGGTCTCCACGGTTTGCGCCTTGAGGCATGGGGCCGAAAGGAGGCCAAGGGCGCTGAGGGCTGCGGTTGTAAGGAGGATTCCGTTTTTCATTGTTTGCCTTTCTTTCTTTTTTTGGTTTGTTTCAGGTTTTTTGCCTGAATCTCGTCAACGTCCCTGTCCCGCCCGTTCCACGTGGAAGGACAATCGCCCAGGTTTGTCTCGGATGTGATTTGGTCTTCATTGAGGACACATGATTAGACCATTTCGGCCCGCAAAGCTCACGGTTTAAATTGGATCTGAATGACTCCAGAAGGCATCGCCCTTTCGCCATGCTCCGCACGCTCATCGAGGTTGTTGCGGTTCGCTTCTGATCCATGCCATCCATGCATGCATAATCGCTTGCATTCTGCTGGAGCTTTGGAACAAGATGGGCGATGTGAAGGATCCAACTTTAGTCCAAATGGCCTCGAACTCCAGCGCGAGCAGGAATCCCCAGTACTCCAAACTCTCCCGGCGTCAATTCATTCTCACCGGCGGGGCGGCCACAGCCGTCTTTACCCTTGTGCCCAGGCATGTCCTGGGCGGCGCCGGCTTTGTCGCCCCGAGCGAGAAGATAACGCTGGCGCACATCGGCTGCGGCACCGAAGGGTTGAGAGAAATGCCCGAGTTGCTCGCCATGAAAGAGGTGCAGATCGTGGCGGTCTGCGACCCGATGAAGGACGGCCACAATTATGTGGATTGGTCGCCGGACGGGCTGCGGTCGGAACTTGCGCGTGTCATTGGCCAGCCAGGCTGGAGGAAGGGGCGGCCCGGCATCCCAGGGGGACGGGAAGTGGCCAAAGAGGTCATCGAGAAATATTACGCCCGGCAGCGGGGAACAGAGACATTCAAGGGCTGCGCCACCTACAACGATTTCCGGGAGTTGCTTGAAGACGAGCCGGACGTAAATGCCGTGAAGATCATGACGCCCGACCACTTGCACGCGACGGTGGCAATCGCGGCCATGAGAAAGGGCAAACACACGATGGTACACAAGCCGCTGGCGAATCGGGTGTCCGAGGCTCGGCTGGTGGTCGAGACGGCGCGCCAGACGAAAGTCGCCACCCACTTCCTGCCGTCCAGCGATGGCATGAATATTCGGACGATCAAGGCCTGGATCGACGACGGCGCCATCGGCACTTTGCGCGAGATTCATAATTGGTCAAATCGCCCAGTCTGGCCTCAATACCCAGTCATCCCGACCGACCGGCCGCCGATTCCGGAGGGCTTTGACTGGACGCTGTGGCTGGGGCCAGCCCTGGACCGCCCTTATCATCCGCACTACACCAACGCAGTCTTCCGCGGGTGGTATGAGTTTGGGGGCGGGTCCATCGCGGACATGGGCCACTACAGCCTGTGGCCGGTGTTCCAGCTTTTCGACTTGGACGCGCCGGTGTCAGTTGAATCGACGCCCAGCCATGTCTGCACGCTGCGCCGCAACGTGGCTGTCACCATCCGGAACGATTATTCCTTCCCCTACGCCTGCACAATCCACTTCAAGTTCGCCGCCAAGGGCGCCCGGGGGCCGCTGGACCTCTTCTGGTACGACGGCTCGATGAAGCCGCCCACACCGGAAGAGTTGGAGATGGACGGCAGAGAATTCGAGCCTGAGGGGATGATGTTTGTCGGTGACAAGGGGAAGATCCTGGCTGAATTTCGCGGTGAAAACCCGCGCCTGATTCCGGCCGAAAAAATGCGCGCCTACCGGGCCAAGGGCCTGCCTGAAGTCCCCCGCTATGAAGGTTTGCATGGCGTCGCCGCCTGGGTGCAGGCGTGCAAAGGCGGCCCGCATACCTACGGGGACTTTCTCCTGGCTCGGCCGATCTCCGACGCCTTCAATCTAGGCGCCGTCTCGCTCCGCTTGGGAGGCAAAAGGCTGCTCTTCGATTCGCCGAATATGCGCTTCACTAACCATCCGGACGCAAACAAGTGCCTCGTCCGGGAATACCGGAAAGGCTGGGAGCTCAAAGCCGAGGAAGCATAAAAGAAAACCAACACTATGAG
>JBJKSV010000401.1:0-8801 GCA_046703605.1 Limisphaerales bacterium | reverse complement strand
CCAGGGGCAGATCCTCAAGGCCGCGCTCGGCGTGGCAGTCCACACTCCGCCGTTTCTGAAGAAAGAAGAGATGGCGGCGATCGTGTGGCTGTGAGGCCCGATTTCGCTAGACGCCTAAAGCAACGCCCCAGGATATTGTCTCACGAGAGTATGGGAGGAGCCGAGGGTGAGTTCGTGCGCCTGCGCCTGACAGACCAGCATCCGGTCGAAGGGGTCACGGTGCAGCGCAGGCAAACCGCCCAAGCGCGCCACGCTTTTGTCTATGTTCCCATTGGCGAAAACGAGTGAATTGACGGCTGACTTTTCGACCTGACAAGAGAGGTCGAACAAGGTAGGTTCCTCAGCGTGAGTGCGACAGAAATAATCGACGAGTTGCCCAAGTTGACCGGGGCCGAGTTGCGGCTGGTGCGCCAGCGGCTGCTCGAACTCGCCGCTCAAAACCAGGATATTGACGCGTGCAACCAGGCTGCCTTGGAGGGCGCGATGATGCTCGACCGGATGGAGGAGGACGATGCCCATCGTCAATGCCGGTGAAGTCTGGATGATTGATTTCGGGATGGTGGCCAAGGTCCGGCCCGCTCTGCTCCTAACCGGCACGCCCACTGATGACGAACTGGATATTGTCACGGTGCTTCTCCACACGACCGCTTTGCGGGGCAACCGCTGGGAGCTCTCGATTCCAAAGCCGTTCTAAAACCTGGCGCGTTCCACTTGCAACAAGTGCAAACGATTTCAACCGCGAAGCTGGAACGGAGACTGGGTGTGCTGACTGTGGATGAAATGAAGCGTGTTCGTGATGCGCTGGAAAAACGGCTGGCCATCTGAACACGCAAGGAAGCTGGCTGGGAACTCACGGGTCTGAAGGCTATCTCATTATCGGCGACAGTACCAGAATTGACATCCTCGATATAGAGAGCGGTGAGATCCCGAGCAGCGAGACACTCAGCGACTTTGTCTGCAGGGACTACGCCCTCTGGGACAACAGCGGGCGGGTGCGGATTCGGTTCGTCAATCTTGCCCCGGCCGCCACCGCGGTTCTTAGCGGCCTGTTCTTTGACCCGCCCCAGGCGCGGTTTGCCCCGGACGTTTACATTCAGAATGGCGTCGCGCACTTCGATCTCGAAGTGCGAATCCGGGCAGACGTACCTCATCGAATCCTCCGATGACCTGATAAACTGGACGCCCGTTTCCACGGTCCAGAACATTACCGGAGCGGCTCATGTTTCGGAGCCGATTCCTCAAGGAACGACGCGACGCTTCTATCGGGCGGTGCGATTGCAGTAGAGATGGCGGGGATTTGAGGCCTCGCGAAAGCGGTTGGGTCTGCCTGGGAGCCGGCGTCCTGATTCTCGCGCTGGCGCTCGGCTGAATAATGCTGGCGGTCACGACCGGGGTTCCGCTCTGTGTGCTTGGGGTGCTGGTCTCCGCCCAGGGGCAGATCCTCAAGGCCGCGCTCGACGTGGCAGTCCAAGCTTCGCCGTTTCTCGAAAAGGAGGAGATCGCGCGGATCATATCGCTGTCAGGCAAATGCGGCTGAAGTGCGCCGGCGGGTCGGAAACGAGAGCAGGCGACGGACCGTCTGCCGCAACGCCCTCAGTAACCGCTTCGGGTGGACCGGACCGACGGGCGGCAGGTCCGCTTCGTTGAAGGCCAGTGTGAGTGCGTCCTCGTCAAGGACATCAGCGTCCAGCGCCGGTCGCTTCTTTGGGCTGACCGCCAAAAATCTGCACCATGGGCTGACGAAGGTTTTCGGCGCGAGTGCCTGCTTCAGCCATCGATCAACATCGTTGACTGGCAAACGGTTGGCAGGTTCACCGGCAAGGGAATGGGCGCGGACCTCGACGTGCGGTTGGACCCGGAGGCGCGAGGCGAGTCAGGCCGTATTGCTGGGGATGGTGGCGATTCCCGGGTCGGGCGTGAACAAGTGGGCCGAAACGACTGCCGGGAAAACTGTGGTGAAGCAGTGTGAAATACCTGTTAAAGAAACCTGATGGCACAGAGGTCCTGCTTAGGCGCGACCAACTCATCATCTCCTGGAACGGCCGGAAGAGACAATAGCGCCCTCCCGAAGCCGGAGGGCGGGACCCAATGGGACGGACGAAAGGGAGGAAGAGGACGGGGGCCGAGGTGGGGGATCAGTGCTCCTCACCGGTTTTAGAGGGCCGCCGCGCCGTAGAGAGATAAGGATGCGGCCCGGGCCTTAGCGGGCTCGGGCCGCTCCGGGCCAACACCTCTTATGGCTTATAGACGGAGAAGCGATAGAGAATGATGTTGTGATAGACTTCGCCCGGTTTCAGTTCCGTAGAGGGGAAGTTGGGATGGTTGGGTGAGTCTGGGAAATGTTGAGGTTCGAGGGTAAGGGCGGCGTTGCGCTGGTAAAGCCAGCCCCCCTTGCCGATGATGGTGCCATCGAGAAAGTTGCCGGTATAGAACTGGATGCCGGGCTGATTGGAGAAGACCTCCAGAATCCGTCCACTGGTGGGTTCATAGACCTTGGCCATGAGACCGTACTGACCCAAGGGCTTGTTGATGACCCAGTTAAAGTCATAGCCCCCGAGAGGACCGCCGGCATACTTGAGCTGCTGGTTATCGGCGTGGATGTGGGCGCCGACGGGTGTCGGGTTGCGGAAATCCAGGGGTGTGCCGGCCACCGGTTCGAGTTTGCCGGTGGGGATGAGGGTGCTATCGACGGGAGTGAAATCGTTCGCCGGAATGGTTACTACGTTGTCCAGGATGGTGCCGTGGCCCGCGAGATTGAAGTAAGAGTGCTGGGTGAGGTTGATGATCGTATCCTGGTCCGTCGTAGCGACGTATTCGAGTTTCAGGCCGTTGTCGGGCGTGAGCGAGTAAGTGGCGGTCACGTCGAGATTGCCGGGATAGCCCTGGTCTCCATTCTTGCTCAGATAATGGAGTTGGAGGGCGGGGCCTTGTTTGGAGGCAAGGATGGTCGGCTCCCAAAGGACCTTGTCGAAGCCCTTGACGCCCCCATGCAGGGCGTTGGGGTAATTGTTGGTGGCCAGGCTGTATTGTTTGCCATCGAGGGTGAACTTGCCCTTGGCGATGCGATTGCCGTAGCGCCCAATGAGGGCGCCGAAATACGTCGTATTAGTCAGGTACTGCGGCAAATTGTCATAACCCAGAACGACATCGCCGAAGTGCCCGTCGCGGTCGGGGACCTTCAGCGAGACGACGATGCCGCCGTAATCAGTAATCCGAGCTTCCATGCCGTTGGCGTTGCGCAGGGTGAAGATATCCACCGGCCTGCCATCCGGCATAGTGCCAAAAGGCTGCCGGCTGATGCTGCCCATTTGAGGCCCGGTGGTGGCGCAGCCGGCCAACGCGCCGGCGGCAAGAATTGTGGAGAGGAGTTTTAACCAAGGATAATTGGTGTGCATACTATGTATTTTTCGTTAAAGTAGATACCCAGGTCAAGCTGCTGGATGCAAGCGCTAGGAGCGCGGACGGCCTCGTCCGCGTCTTCAGAAAGCCGCAGTCGCGGACGAGGGCGTCCGCGCTCCTAGCACGACCTGGGCAGTTATTCGTTAAAATCATCGTGCTTCGGTTCTCCGCCGTCCGGGACTTCTGCCCGGACCGCGTGTTGTCCGGGCGGTGGGCGCCTGCCCGTAATAAGCGCCTGGGCCATGTTTGCGGAAGAAGTGCTTGTTCATCAATGGCGTTTGCATCGCCTTGGCGGCCGGAGCAATGCGCAAGGTCTCGGAGGCAAGCTTGACCAGGTGCTCCAGAATGACGGCGTGATGCACCGCCTCCTCGACCGTCCTGCCCCAGGTGAACGGCCCATGGCTGGCGACCAGCACAGCGGGACAGGAAAGCGGGTCGCGTCCGGCAAAGGTGCGGACAATGACCTCGCCGGTGTTGGCCTCGTAATCGGAGTCGATTTCCCGGGAGGTAAGCTGGCAGGTGCAAGGCACCGGGCCGTGAAAGTAGTCGGCGTGCGTGGTGCCAAGGGCAGGCAGGTCCTGGCAGGTTTGCGCCCAGGCGGTGGCGCTTAGGCTATGGGTGTGGACGATGCCCCCAATGCCCTGGAAGGCACGATAGAGCACCAGGTGCGTCGGTGTGTCCGAACTGGGCTTGAGACGCCCTTGGACGACCGCCCCGCTATCGAGCGCCACCACCACCATGTGGGAAGGTTTCATCTGCTCGTAAGCCACGCCCGATGGCTTGATGACCACCAGCCTTTTCTCGCGGTCGATGGCGCTGGCGTTGCCCCAGGTCTGGATAACCAAACCCTCGGCGACCAACTCGAGGTTGGCGGCGCACACCGCTTTCTTGAGGTTCTCCAGCATGGCGGGCTACTTCCTGACTTGGTTGCGAATCTGGATGAGTTCCTTCATAAGCGGGTAGAGGGAGCCATTGGGCTGGGGAGTGCCGAAGCTGTCGTGCAGCTTGCGGTAAAGGGAATAGAGCTGCTGATACACAGCATGGGCGCGGGGGTTGGGGGAAAAGGCCTTGGGCCTGAGCGCGGTCATCGCCTTCTGGGCCTCGGCATAATTGGTGTAACCGCCGCGCTCCTTTCCGGCCACCACGGCGCCGGCGATGGCAGCACCCAGGGCGCAGGTTTGCGCCGAACGCGAGATCTTAATCGGGCGTCCGGTGACATCGGCGTAAATCTGCATCACCAACGGGTTCTTCTCGGCAATGCCGCCGCAATTGACGATCTGTTCCACCTTGACGCCATATTCCTCGAATCGGTTGATAATGGTCAGGGCGCCAAAGGCCGTGGCCTCGATCAGGGCGCGGTAAATCTCGGCTGGCGTTGTGTAGAGGGTTTGCCCAACCAGCAAGCCTGTCAGGCGCTGATCCACCAGAATGGTCCGGTTGCCGTTGTTCCAATCCAGGGCGAGCAAGCCCGATTCGCCCGGAGCGAGCCGGCCCGCCGCGCTGCTCAGGGCCTCGTGCGACCCGGCCTTCTTGCCGAAAGGCTGGATGTAATTGACGAACCAATTAAAAATATCTCCCACGGCCGATTGGCCGGCCTCCAGGCCATAAAAACCGGGGAGGATGCTCCCGGGCACAATCCCGCACAAACCGGGCACATCGGCCAACTCGCGGTCGAGAGGCACGACCATCATGTCACAGGTGCTGGTGCCGATGATTTTCACCAGCGTGCCGGGCCGGATTCCCGAGCCCACTCCGCCGAGGTGCGCATCGAAGGCGCCGACGGCGACCGGGATGCCCGCAGGCAGGCCAGTGCGCCTGGCCCACTCTTCGGTCAGCCCGCCGGCGGGGCGATCGATGCTGCTGGCTTTGGGCCGCAACCGTCTCCGCAACTCACCCAGTTTCGGGTCCAACTGCGAAAGGAACTCGGCATCCGGGTAGCCGCCCCACTCATCGTTGTACATTGCCTTGTGACCCGCCGCGCAGATGCCGACGGACAAGCGGTCGGGCGCTTCGGTGCCCGTGAGCATCGCCGGCACCCAATCGGCGCACTCGACCCACAGGTGCGCGGCGTTGAACACCTTCGGGTTGGTTCGCACGCAATGGAGAATTTTGCTGAAAAACCATTCGCTGGAATAGGTGCCGCCACATTTGGCCAGGTATTGAGGACGGATCTTCCGCGCCAACTCCGTGATTTCTCCCGCCTCGGCCACCCCGGTGTGGTCCTTCCACAGCCATGCCATGGCATCCGGGTTCTTGGCAAAGCGACCCGACAAAGCCAGCGGACGGCCTTTGGCATCGACGGGGATCGGTGTGCTGCCGGTCGTATCGACACCGATTCCGATTACCTGATCGGACTTAAAACCGCTCACGCTCCTCTTGGCGATGGCCAGGGTTTTCTTGATGGTTGCCTCAGCGCCGGTGATGTAATCGGCCGGGTGCTGCCGGGCCAGGTGGGGGTCGCGCGAGAGGATAACGCCCTGCGTCCCGTTGGCGTAATTCCAAACCGCCGTGGCCATTTCGCGTCCGTTGCGGACATCGACCAGCAGGGTTCGCACGGAATTGGTGCCGTAATCAAGGCCGAGGGTGTACTTTGTCGTAATCATAAGTGTCGTTCGACTTCAAACACTCGATGTTGCTGCGCCGGATGAATACTGCTGGGAAGGCTATTACTTGAAGACTGCCAGGTAAAGCCCTTTTTATCCCGCTCTCGTGTCGCGATCAGGGAGCGGCGCCTTGACCCGCCTGCTTTGTGAAGAAGACTTCCTGAAGGCCTGTTACCCGGAATACCGGCAATACGCCGCGCGGAGCTCCCGGATGATTCCGTTCGCCTTTTAGTGCTATAGGCGTTTGGGAGGTGGCGTGCGGTTTTCCCGGCGGAGATAGGCGATGAGGGCCGCCAACCCGCCGAGCACGATGATCGCCCAGATCACCCGCATTAGGCTGAGCACCCAGGCGATGCCGATGCCCAGGGCGGCCCACTGAAACCACCACTGGTGTGGCGAGGTCATCAGGTTGATGAAGAAACACAGCACCAGGAGGACTGGGCCGACGAACAGGAACCTCACAGCACGCAATGTCTTGTACATAAGCAGGTCTCTCCGTTTCAAGATAGAGAATGACACAAACGCCCGGAGTGTCCATTACAAAGAGCTTTCGGCTTTAGACCGAAGGTTTTCATGGCGCGAGTAAAACGGCAACCCAGAAAAGGCAACCACGGAATACACAGAATACACGGAAAGGAGGCAACGAGCAGCGAGGGCGGCGCAGATCGGGCTTGCGGTGGCCGGTTGACCGATGTATAAGGACTTTTCATGAAAACGGTGTTCCCTATTCTTCGAACCTGGCGATATTGAAGAACCAACGAGGCGGGGGCCCGAGTCATTGAGAATTAAGAATTGAACATTTGCCATTGCGTCCATCGCTCCGGGGAGCGTCGCCCTCCCAGAGAGGCTTGCGGCGAGGCGACGGAACGCGTAGCCCTATTCGGGTTGTGAGGCCAATAGCAAACAGCCAATGAATGCAAACTCCAAGAGAACACTGTACGCGGGCGAGTTTCTGGCGCTGGTGAGAGAAGGACACTGGGAATACGTCCATCGCACAAAGGCGAGCGGGGCGGCCATCATCGTTGCCGTGACCGAGGAGCGGAAGCTGTTGCTGGTAGAGCAATACCGGATTCCGGTCCATGCTCGAACGATTGAGTTGCCGGCGGGGATTATTGGCGATGAGCCAGGCAGCGACAATGAGGAGCACACCGAGGCGGCGCGGCGCGAGCTGATTGAAGAAACGGGCTATGACGCCGTGCAGATCGAGCCGGTGGCCCACGGCCCGGCCTCAAGCGGGCTTACGTCGGAGACCGTTACATTGTTTATGGCGACGGGACTTCGACGGGTGGGGGCCGGAGGTGGGATTGCGCACGAGGAGATCACCGTGCATGAAGTGCCATTGAGCGAGGTGGAGGATTGGCTCGGCTCGAAGGCCAAAGCCGGACTCCTGGTTGATCCGAAGATTTATGCCGGGCTGTATTTTGTTAGGACTAGAGGCGAGAGGCACTAATGAGAGCGGGAGGACGTTCTTTCGCGCAATGACTTGGCCGTAGCGAGGCGGTGGGCGCGCCAGTGCCCCGGCGAGGCGGTTTACCGGGGAGTCGAAGCCCGTTGCGCCTGGCTCGTCACCTGCGCGGAAGAATTAGCTTCTGGCCAATCCGCAGCAGATTGCTGTGAAGCTGGTTGGCGGCGCGGAGGGCTTTTACTGTCGTGCCATTGTGCCGCGCAATTCCGATGAGGGTATCGCCGGGTTTTACGATGTAAATGGTCTGAGCCGGTGCGGGATTGGACGTTTGGGGTTGGGGGGCGTCGGCGTGCAAAGGAGGCGGAGCAGGAGAATTGGACGACGAGCCAGCGCCTGCCGTCAGGTCTTGGGAGGCTGAGGCGGGGTTGGCGGGTGCTGCGTCTTCGGGGCTGAGCGTCCGATTCGTTTGGGACAAGGCCGGACCCGCTCCATGCTCCGCGCTTCGCGCGCGAATTTCCAGGTCGGGCTGGAACCCGACCATTAGGGCGCCAAGCAGGAGCGCGGCTTCTGCCGCCAGAATTGAAAACACAATGAATCTGGCTCGCCCGCGCTGACCGCGCGCGGGCACCCTGGCGAGAGAAATGACCGGGACAAAGGGGTTTGTGCTTTTCACCACTAGCGGTAGGTCAGGCATAGAGAATGCCAATCCCAGCGAAATAGCGCTAAAAAATCGGGAGTTTAAAATGCCGGGGAGTGGACACAAGGAGACGCCGCGGATTCAGACTGCCTACTGCCCAGCCCTGGCACGGGACGAGACAGCCTGTTCGGTTCTGGGACAGGTCTGACCAATTTGTCTCGACCACTTCGGGCGGGGGAAGTAAACTGCATTCCGATTGAATGCGAAAGCCGAGCATCGGGATGCCTCGGCAGGGGCGGAGCAGCCGCGACGCGGGGCATTCGTCACAACGCATTGGTCCCTGGTGCTCAGGGCGGCGGCAGACGATGCGACCGGGGGGCGAGTTGCGCTGGAGAAGCTGTGCCGGGCGTATTGGCAGCCGCTTTATCTTTATGTGCGGCGGCGCGGCTATGCCATTGAGGATGCCCAGGATTTGACCCAGGAGTTCTTTGCGAGGTTGCTCGGACACCACTGGCTGGCCGACGCACGAGAGGAGAAGGGGCGATTCCGCACGTTCCTGCTCACAGCGATGGAACGATTCCTGGCCAACGAATGGGACAAGGCTCGAGCGCAAAAGCGCGGGGGTGGTTGTGCCAAAGTGCCCATACAACTTGAGGGGGCCGAGACGCGCTATGGAATCGAACCGCAAGACCCCCGCACTCCCGAACAAGCCTTCGAGTATCAGTGGGCGGTCTCGTTGTTGGACGAAGTGTTGAGG
>JBJKSV010000400.1:0-2615 GCA_046703605.1 Limisphaerales bacterium | reverse complement strand
ACCTCGACGGACCTGCAACGCTGGCTTCCGCTGAGCAACGTGACAATCACGAGCTCACCCATGCAGTACATCGACCGAAGCGCGATGGGGGCCGGGCTGAGATTCTACCGCGCAATGAAATCACCGTGATGGCTAGCCAGAGGAGGACCTTTTTGTGAGATATGTGCGAACCTTGAATGAATCGGAGGCTGGGCGAGTCGGGCGCGCCTTCACGCTCATCGAACTGTTGGTCGTCATCGCCATCATTGGCATCCTGGCGGCGCTGCTGTTGCCCGCCCTTTCCGGGGCCAAAGCCGCCGCACTTCGCATCCGCTGCACCAGCAACCTGCACCAGATCGGGATCGCGCTCGACTGCTACGTTGACGAGCACAACATGTATCCGCCCTTTGGCGACGTGACCATGACCTCGCGATCGGCCTTCTGGGACTACCGTCTCCTGCCCTATGTCGGACGCAACCGCGCGCTCTTTCTCTGCCCCGCCAACACACTCCACAACGACGCCAGCAACAACTGGACTTTCGGCGACTGCGTCGTCCCAATCTGGCCCAATCGCAGCTACGGTTACAACGCCTTGGGGGTGGACACTTACCAAACCTTCGGTCGCGCGCTGGGCCTGGACGGCGGGGTCTCCCTCTCCTTAAGCACCGGACTGGTGCAGAAGTCCCTGCCCGCAGGGTGCGTTGTGGCGTCCGCCGACATGATCGCCGTCGCGGACTACGATCCGTTTCTGAGCGACGAAGATAATGACGGCGACCTCCATCCCAACTCGCTCTTCGCCATGGCCCTGGCCGGAAGTCATAACCGAGGTGCGTGCGTGCTCTTCTGCGATGCGCACGTCGTGTATGGCCGAACCAATCGCTGGAAAATGCCCCTCGCCCGGCAGAAGTGGAACAACGACCACAAGCCGCACCTGGAGGTGCCTTCGCTGGGGCTTCCCCCTTAACGGATCGCTGGTCGCCATGAAGACAGATCGGAACGGCTTCACGTTGATCGAATAGGTGGTGGTCATCGCCATGATCGCCATCCTGGCGGCGATCCTGCTCCCCACGCTCAGCCGGGCCAAGATCGCCGCCCGGAGTACGATGTGCCAGAGCAACCTCCGCCAATGGGGGTTCGCGATGAGGGTGTATGTTGATGACTACAAGTTCTATCCGCCCAACTACCTGCAGGATACGCCGGACCCGCTGGACGGCTATTGGCAGCAGCGCCTCCGGCCCTACCTGAAGGCTAAACCACCGGTATGGCTGACCAGCGCGCATGACGCGGCGCCCTACGGCCAGGTGGGCAACGAGAGGCGCAAAATGTGGAATAGGAACGGGACTTTTTGCGCCCGCTCCCGCCAGGAGTGGGGGCGCTGATGGGATACACTCGTGGCTTAAGTCGGAGTGCCGATTGCGCTTGACAGGATTTATGGTTTTGAGGCAGACTAAAGACATAACTCGCCCCGCATTCTCAGGCGGGGCGGGGATTTGGTGGTTTATGAATAGGCTTGACCGAAGGTCGGTGGTGGCGGGCGTGCGACGCCTCGTGGTAGAGCCGCGGAGGAGGGCTGCGTTTACCTTGATTGAACTTCTGGTCGTCGTCGCCATCATTGCCATTTTGGCGGCGCTGCTTTTGCCAGCCCTGGGCAGGGCGCAGGTGAGGGCACTGGCCACCTCATGCATGGGCAACGCGCGCCAGCTTCAGGTCTGCTGGGCGCTCTACGCTTTCGATTACAACGATGCCATCGTCCCCAACTTTGTGGGTGGGACCGGAGGAGCTCGGGGAGGCCCCGGCTGGGTGGATTGTTGGGGCGGGAGAGTTGCCGACACCCTTTTCGGTTCCACAAACCAACAGGCAATCCGCGCTGGGCTATTGTTCCCTTACAATGGCCAGGCCAGGATCTATGCGTGTCCCGCCCAGACCCATGTCTATCGGGCGGCGGTTAACGCCACGCTGCCTCTTCGGCCAGCGCGCAGTTACTCCATCAGCGCCGAGATGGCGGGTGGGGATTGGTTGAACGGCCGCTTTTGCCCTGATGTTTTCTTTGACAACCCGCCCAGCGCTCTACCGCACAAGAAGATGAGTGAAATCCACCGACCCGGTCCGGCAATGGCATTTGTCTTCATGGACGAGAGCGTGTATTCAATCGAAAGCGGGGTGTTTGTCGTGCGGGTTGGGTCGGCGCTGCAGCCTTTCTTTACCGGCGACACGGGCGCAACGTGGGTGCAGTATCCCGGATGCCGCCACGGCGGCGCGGCGGTGCTCTCCTTCGCGGATGGCCATGTCGAGGTGAAGCACTGGTTGGAACCGAGCACTGGGGCGCTGAGAGGTCCTTGCAAATGTCCTTGGCCGCCTGCTCCCCCGTGGGGTCAACAGCGCAATCGAGATCTGCAGTGGCTTTCGGATCGTTATATTAACCCGCAGTTGCCTTGGCGATAACCCGGCCAGTGACGCCTTTTTCGTGTGCAAGTGGTGCCAGTGTCACTATTGAAACGGCGGCAGTGTGTTTTGCCACGAGGCAGGCGCCTTTGCGGGCGCGCCCAACAAGCTCGACAGATAAGTCCAACTGCCCATGCGCACCCGGCTGGCAATCCACCTCAGGCTCAGGGTGGCTTGCTCTCGAAGCCGGCGCG
>JBJKSV010000399.1:0-12661 GCA_046703605.1 Limisphaerales bacterium | reverse complement strand
GATGTCCGGATGATGCCCTTGGTCTTCGGCTAACTCGACAACTTCGTTCGTAAAGTCCAGTGCCTCGCGGAAGTCATTAAACTTGAATTCCTTCTCCAGGTGGTGCTCGCTTACCACGCGCCACTCTCCGCCCAATTGCCGTTCGAGTGAGGCAAGCTCTCGTCCCTTGAGAGCGGGGTCACCCCCTTTGCAGGGCACGCATTGTTTTTCAGCCAAGCCGATCATCATTTCATGTTCCTTTCGTTGGAATTGCTCAGGCAACAATTCAACACAGAGCATAGCACAGAATCAGAGGCGTGACTTTCATTTCCGCAAGCCAGGGTGAGGCCCGGTCTGGCTCAGATCGATTGGACGGAAGCCTAGCTTAAACGCCGGGGAATCCGCCCGCAGATGGAAGTCGTAGCGGTCGGGGTCCACAAAGAGCGGGTCGGCAATGATCGAATGGAGGTCATGGCCGCGCGCGCGCCATTGTTCCCAGGTGCAGGGCCCCAGTTTCAACGACTCATCCGTTGCGTGCGGACGAGCGTCGAAATAATCGTTCCAGTCCATATTGTAGTGGTCATTCGACCAGTCTCCGCCCAGCAGGACGCCCGAATCGAAATAGACGATGTTGGTTTCGAAGCTGAAGCTCACGTGCGGTTCGGGGCGGGTGCGCTGGAGTTGGTGGTCGCGGGCGAAGGCGAAGATATTGTTACTCACGAGGTTGGTTTCTCCATAATGCTGATGGAAACCGCCGTGAGTGGTGCGATAGACGATGTTGTTCTCGGCGACAATGCCGCTGCTGCCCTCGTCGAAATAAATGCCCCAGCCCCCGTAGCGCAGCCCGGCGATGTCGTGCCAGAGATTATTCCGAATGACTGTCCCGGGCTGTCTGCCGAGGGTATAAATGCCGCCCATGTCGCTCAGGATCGGGCCGTCGCCGTTGGATTTGACGCCGATATGGTGGACGATGTTGAACTCGACGAGGTTGTTGGTGGCCAAGGCGGGTCCGTAGCCCCAAGTCCAGCCGATAGAGATTCCGGTGTAATAGAAATCGTGGATGAGATTGTGAGTGAGACGGTTGTTGGGCGACTGGCCGATCCAGATGCCGATGGCGCTGTGGAACATTTTGCCTCCGTCCTGAATGACGCAATCGTTTACCTCGTTCGAACCGGACTGATCGGCGGCATCCTGGCGGATGGAAGTCTCGCCAAGCTTGATGCCACCCGCGCCGAGGTCGAAGAGATGGCAGCCCTCGATTCGGTTCCGCTTGCAGCCTCCAGCCAGTTCAAGGGCGTAGTTGCCAAGATGGGAGAACACGCAGTTGTAGAAGACACAGTCCTGAACGCCCTGCCCCCAGACTGCCCCCGGCACGCCAATGTCGGCTTGGCCGAACCCCCCGACTTCAGGCTTGGGCGGCGGCCAGATATTGGGTTTGTTCTTGCCGGAGGAGAAGCCCTCAGGGAAATACCATTCGGTGTTGGCGAAGGCCAAACCGCGGAAGGTCACGTGCTCGACGAACCGGTTGGCGCCCGGCTTGCCTTCGAGCCGCACGACCTGCGTGAGCGCCGGGGCGATAGCTTCAACGTGCCCCAGCTTTTCGCCGGGGCGCGGCCAATAGTAGAGCTTCCCGCTGGCCCGGTCCAGATACCACTCCCCTGGGGCATCGAGACACTCGAAGACGCCTTCGACATAGTAGAGGTCTCCAGGAGACAATTCGAAGACCGCCCGCTTGCCAAACCGGACGATTTGATCTTGTTCATCAACAGCCACAATGGGCAGGTGCGACTCTACCCACCGGCTCATCACCACGACCTCGCCATTGGTGGCGCCGGGCCATGCCTTGAGGTCGCCAGCCCGAAAGCGGAACCGGCTCTGGCCTTGGGTCCAATTCGCGGCCTTGTCGGGCAGACCGGCGATACTGAAGTAGCCCTTGTTTGGACTGCGGGCGCGGACGGCGCGTTTGCCATTGACCCACAATTCGCGAAAATACCATTTGCCCGCTTGCACATCTGAAATCTCCGCCATCCAGAGCCTTTTGCCCTTAACCGTGACGTCTCTCCAGCCTGCGATAGGCCGTCCGCCGCTGAGCACCGCCTTTTCCCGTTCATAAGCTGCCACCACAAGCTCCGAGTCCCGCGGCTCAAGAACCAGCGCTTGCTTGAGGAAATACGTTCCGCCGCGCACGAATATCGTCGCCGCCTCCCGATCTCCACTCTGCTGCCGCGCCGGCAGACGCCGCTCGACCGCGATTGCGTGGGCGAGGGTGGCAAACGGGCCGTCGGTGTGCGCCGCGTTTGGATCGGGCAGGGTGCCGGACCATCCATCATTGCCGTTCGTGGCGACAAAAAAGACCGCCGGTGCGCCGGAACCCATGACGGACACGACCGGGAGGCATGCGGCTAACACCGAGATAAGCGCGGCGGAAGAGAAGATGAGGCGAACGCGATTCATAATGATCACGTTTTAGCCGGATTGCCACGCCACGTCAAACAAAGCCGTATATACCGGAGCGCTCCGGGTGCCAGCCGTACCTCCTGGTTGGTCCAGCCAAGATGCATCGGACGTGTCGGACCGGCCCGACACGCCCTGCGCTTGCCTTTTCGGAAGTCAGAGCTTCACGCGATAATATTTCGGGCCTGTTCCCACCGGGACCCGGTAACTCGGCGCCGTCGCACCGGAGATCGGCGTCCAGGGCCCGTTGAGGCTGTCAGATTCCAGGAGCGTGCCGGCTTGCCAGATTAGGAGAAGGTCGCTCCCGGAATGGACCGCAGCAAGCCGTTCCGGCCCGTAGGTATCAAACGAGGCGCCGGCATTTGCCCCGGCCTCGTAAATCGCGTAGGCCTCGTCCGGTGTGAGGACGCGCCGCCAGATGCCGAGGTCGTCAAGATCAGCGGAGCCGGATTCGCCATAAGTGCCGGTGGGGTCCTGGCCAATATTGAAGGGGCCAGGGGTATCGATATCGCCCAGGCCCGCCAGGGTTGAGGCATCAACCTTCACGCCATCCAGGTACGTGGTGCCAACCATGGCGGCGCGGTCGAACGTGTGGACCAGATTGTGCCAGTTCCCATCGTTGATGGAGTCCTGAGGGCCATAGAGACCCCAGAAGTCGTTTCCATCGCCCAAGGACCACGACCAACCGCCGCCATCGTAGCCATTCGCGAAGTCGGGATAGGAAGGGGCAAGGGTGATACCGTCGTTGCTGTAGGACTGGACGGCACTGCAGAAGAAAGGCAGGTCGCCTAAAGCATAGCCTGCGGGCAGCCGGACCCAGTAGGAGATAGAAAAACTCACGTTCGAGCTGAACAGCAGGTCCGAGGGCGTGCCCAGGGTGACATAGTTATAGACCAGGTTGGTGACATCCGTGTTGTAGTGAAGGGCCTGGCTGCCGATTATCCCCGGCACGAAAGTTGGAGTGCCCTCGGGCGTGCCATTGTTGGCCCGGCCGGAGGAATCGGAGTAATCGCCATCGAATTTGAGGTGGAGCACAAGGCCGTTGGTAACGTCGGCGAACATTATGGGCGGCAACACAGCAAGAGCAGCCACCGCGCTGGTGTTGGTGCCGGCGCTGTTGCTGGCTACCAGGGTGTAGTCACCTGTATCCGTATAGTCTGTCGTGGGCAAACCGAGCGTCGAGTTGGTTTCGCCCGCCAACGGCGAGCCATCCTTGAACCACTGCAACGTGATGGGAAGAGTCCCTTCCACGGAGGCGGAGAAGTTGGCCGGTGCGCCAACCGAGACGGTCAGCGACTGAGGCTGCTGCTTGAACACGGGTTTGGTGTTCGTGCCGTAGAGGGCCATCTGATAATGATTCTGGATTTGGTCGGGACTGAGCTCGTGCGTATAGAAGGCCACCTCGTCGATCTCGCCCTCGAACAGGTCGTCGGCGGGAGTGCCATAGGAGACACCCCGGGCGCCAATCAGCAGCGGGCCGGCGCCGTTCCGGTCAAAGTCACCCCATTCCTGCCCGTCGGTCTGGCCATTGACATAGACGCGAAGTCCGTCGGCCAGACTGTAGGTCATGGCCAGTTGAGACCAGCCATTGGAAACAATGTTATCCCCCGGCGTGGCTACCGGAACGTAATAATCACCGCCGCCCACGCTTACACCGCCGCTCCACTGGCTTCGTGGGTAAGTCCAGAACCAGCAGCCTTTGGCCCCGTAAGGGCTGGAGGTGCTGGACGTGCCGCCATAGCGATTGGAGACGGGAACCAGGTTGATGTTGCCCAGATCGCTCGTCTTGACCCAGCATTCAAGGGTAAACTCCGAGTCGCTCAGGGCCGGGAAGTAGGGGACTACACCAAAACTGGCCGAGGTGCCATCCACCGCCATGGCGGTATCGCCGCTATTGGCGATGGCCCCAGGGACACCAAGGGTCACCGGGCTGCCGCTAATATTTGTGTAGTACCCGTCGTGGCGGCCCATAGCGTCGAGCATCGTGTCCGAGCCGGCGGGGTCATCCAAGCGCCACCAGGCCTCCGGGGCATCCTCGACGACCGCCTCCTCGAAGCTGCCGGCGGCAGGGGCGACGACCGCCACGAGGGCGGGTCCGGCGGTGGTGGAACCGGCGGAATCGCTGACAACTACCTGGTAATTGCCGCCATCACTCGGTGTCACACTGTCCACGACATAGCTGGAGTTGGTTGCCCCGGCAATATCCCCCCCGTCCTTTTGCCATTGATACTGAAGCGCGCCGCCCTCCGCCACAACGCTCAGGTTGAGTGTCGCCCCAGGATAGAGCGTGCGGCCCGCCGGAGGCTGATCGACGAGGGGCGTCGCTGCCGGGCTTACTGAAAGGGTCACGGGCTGGCTGGTTGCGGAGCCAGCGGCATTGCTGACCACCACGTCGTAATTGCCGCTGTCCTGGGTCGAGAGAGCCGCCAACGCCAGCACATTGGTCGTGGCGCCGCTGATGGGCGAACCGTCCTTGCGCCATTGATAGCTCAGGGCAGGCGTGCCGCCGGCATCGACGCTCAAGCTCACCGTATCTCCGGCATAGACGCTGTTGACGTTGAGGGCCGGGTTGAGGAAGATCTTCGGAGCGACGCCTCCAACAGCGGCGGCATATTCGGTATAAAGATCGCCGGCGGACAGCGAACGGTTGAAAATAGCCACCTCATCCACGTCGCCGCTAAAGTAACTACCGCTAAAGCCCGTATCGCCCCCCACCCAGGTCCAGCTCTCGAAGGCCTGGTTGGCGTGCGGGACGTAGTTGGTGGCGCTGGTAAACGTGCTGGCATCGGCCCCGTTGGCCAAATACATCGAGGCCTTATCCGGTTGAACGACCAACGCAACAAACGACCAATCCGAATCAGGCATCGTAAGATAGCTGGGCCAGTTGTAGGTGGCGTTGTCATCGTTCCAATCGTAGGCGACATCCAAACCTCCCGCGGCATCGATGGCCAGGCCGGCTGCGGTCGTGCCTGATCGATTGAAGACGATGCCGGCGTAAGGGGCCTGCTGGCCATTGGGTTTCACCCATGCGGTAATCGTCACAGTGTTCGTGTTAAGGTTGAGCGCCCCCAAATTCACATGCCCGCCGCCCGAACCATCAAAACCGACCGCTTTGTTGCCGGCCTCAAAGCCGGGATAGGACGGGGGTTGCGGCCCGGCCTGGCCCGGCGCGGAGTTGCCGAGATAGACCCCATTGGCGCTGGCGCCCAGTGTGCCCACATTTGTCGCGGCGGCATCGGGCGGTTCCTGGAAGCGGTAATAAAGCAAGGGAGCGTCCCCAAGGATCTGGCTGGCGTAGCCCGCCGCGTTAGTCGTGGCGGCGTCAAAGTGGGCTTTGACCTGGGCGTCGGTCAGGGCTGTGCCGTAATACGCGACTTCCGCGGCGCCGCCGGCCCAGGGGAAACCTGTGTCGCTGCGCATGCCGATGGAAAACGGCGAGTTTGGGTCCGAATTGGTCACAAACCCCGTGGCCGCGCCGCTGTTGGCGAACTCGCCATTGAGGTAGCCCTTGGCGCTCGTGCCGTCGAAGGTGAAGACGACATGGTACCAAGTTCCGGGAACAACATTATTGGTGACCAGCAATTGCAGCGAGGTATTGAGGCCATCCTGGGCATACAGCCGCAGTTGCCAGCCCGGCGCGGTGGTGTCGGGGCCGCCGCCGCTCTGGTAGATGAGCCACCCCTGCCGGGGCGCCGGCGAATACATCGAGGACATCACGCACGTCAGATTGCCAGGAGGCGTTGCGCTGTCCGGCCTGAGCCAAGCCTCGATCGTAAAGGCGTTGGGGTTGAGCGCAGGTGCGTAGAGTGCGGTAACCGACTGGCTGACCCCGTTAAAGCTTACGCCGACGCTTCCATTGAATGGGCCCGGAACGCCACGCACCGGGTAATCGTTATAGCTGCCATCCTCGGCTGCGCCCAGCGAACCCTGGTTGAGGGCGGAGGCCAGGGGCTGTGGCGGGGCGGTTTCGTTGAGCCGCCAATAGCCGACCGGCTTCTGGGCCAAAATCGTCGAGGAATAATCGGCGCGAGCCGGTCCGGCACAAGACAACGCCAGCAACAATGCGGCGCCAAAGGCGTACTGCGTTTTACAATGAGTGGGTCTCATGGGTTTTATTGTTGGATCAGTATAAAAGAAACGCCGCCTGGGCAAGCCCTGCCACCTCAGCGGCCCGGTGACCCAGACCTCGGACGAGTCGCATGATCTTGAAGCCAGCCAACATCCCGGTTATTAGGAGATGGGATGTCCGGTTGAGCGCCGGGGTCGCCAACGACCATGCTGGCCATAGGAGGCGTGGTGCGCGGGTCCAGCCACCGCTTGATTTCCGCATGACCATCAGCAAAGGAAAACCCCGCCGCGCCGTCGTGATACATGCCCGGCAGGTCGGAGGTGAAATGATACTGGCCAGGTTGGTCAGGGAAACCTCGCATGTCGGTCATAAAGTTGCCCCAGTTCACCCGGTCCTGCCGCATATCCAGGAAGACGAAGGTCTTGCTCGGCCCGGGCGAATCGCTGGCGCCAATTTGATTGTACTTCGTGAACACGTTATATGGATGCGCCCACGTCCATCCACCATCGGTGCCGTCAAACCCGCCCACATACAAGTTCATTGCCATCGAGATCAGGCGCGGCTTGGTGACCCCGTTGATGACGACCACGGAGGTGTCAGCGGGGCATTTATATATCTTGGAATTCCTGGCATAAGGCCAGAGTGGCCGTTTGACCATATCGACCCGCATATCCCAGTTCATGCGGTTGTTCGGATCGAAATCCATGTGGGCCCATGTCCAGGCGGACTGGTCCAAAACTGGCCAATTGACATTCGGGTCCCCTGTGTCCGTGCTGGCGAAGACCAGGTTATCGTTGTTGTCCTGCGAGTAGAGCCTCCAGGCCAGGCACAACTGCCGATGGTTGTTCATGCACTGAATGCCCTGGGCCTTTTCCTTCGCCCGGCTCAGTGTCGGAAGGAGCATCGCCGCTAAAATGGCAATAATGGCGATAACTACCAGCAGCTCAATCAGGGTGAACCCTTGCCCTTCACCCGGCGGCATCTGTCCCCGTTCTCTTTTGCTTGCTTTCATAACCAACCAGCGCGCCTCACATCCTCGCCTGTAAGAGACGGGGCGCCTCGGCGGCTTTCTTTCAACGCTCGACAGGACTGCGCTCTTGTCCGGGCCGTTCCACAACTCTCGGCATACACATGTCTTCTGGGACCAACAATAAATACTACAAGTGGAGCCGTATTCCGCAAGTCAAAATGTTGGGTTGTCACTTACCCCCTCCAATGGAATGATGGGCTGGCGAATGTCAGTTCTGATCAAGATTTGCGGCATTACGAACCTCGCGGATGCGCTCGCGGCCGCCGAGGCAGGCGCGGATATTTTGGGCTTCATCTTCTACGAGCGCAGCCCTCGCTGGGTCCAACCGCAGGTTGCCGGAGAGATTATCCGCCGGCTTCCCGCCTCGGTTCAGAAGGCGGGAGTCTTCGTCAATGCGGGCAAAGAACGGATCAAATCGGTCTTAGCGGAATGCGCGTTGGATGTGCTGCAGTTTCATGGAGAGGAGCGTCCGGAGGAGTGCCTGGGCTTCGGTTTGAGAACGATGAAGGCCTTCCGCATCCGTGGGCCTGAATCGCTCCGATCCTTGCCGGATTATGCCACAGACGCCTGGCTCCTGGATGCCTGCTCCCCGGACGCCCGGGGCGGAACCGGCGAGGGTTTTAATTGGGACCTCGCGGTCAAGGCTCGAACCTGGGGACGCCCGATTTTCCTGGCCGGGGGATTGACTCCCGCAAACGTCGCGGCGGCCATCGGCCAGGTTGCCCCCTCCGGAGTCGATGTCTCCAGCGGGGTTGAACTCCGGCCTGGCAGAAAGGACCCGGCCAAGGTTAAGGCCTTCATCGCCGCGGCGCGGGAAGCGAGCCTGAGCAGATTCCAGGCTGAGAGCCGCCCCTCTTGGCCCTGACCGAATAAGCAACCGCAGCCTCATCGAGCATTGAGCCAGGCCTGGGGCCGGAAAAGCCATCGGAACGGTTGCGCAGCAAAAGCCCTTGGCAAACCCGTTTGCACCCCGGAACCCAATCGGCGCCCGCGCGACCCTCCAACGACCAATGATAAATGCCCAATGCGTAATGAGAAATGCCGCTGGCCTCGCTCAGCAGGGCCGGGTAGTATCTCGAAGGTAATCTATGAACTCCAAGACTATCATTAAGCCGGCCAACTGCGCTCCCGCCGTTGGCCCCTATAATCATGCGGTGCGGATCAACGACCTGCTCTTTTGCGCGGGGCAAATCCCCATCGATCCCGCGACCGGCAGCCTTGTGGGCGGCGGCATTCAGGCCCAAACCGAACGGGCGCTCGAAAATGTGAAGCTCATCCTCCACGACCAGCGCCTGAGCCTGGCGCACGTTGTAAAGACGACCGTTTTCCTGACGAACCTGGCGGATTTTGCGGCCATGAATGAAGTTTATGCCAAATATTTCACGAGCGACTTTCCCGCGCGCTCGACCGTGCAGGTGGCCGCGCTGCCTAAAGGCGCGAACGTCGAGATTGAGGTCATCGCGCATTACTAGCCGGGAGATCCCTGAAATCCGGCTGGCTGGTCGAACCGGCCACACGCCGGGCTCCCCTCTTTCCTGCCGCCGGAGGGAGCAGGAGTGTCGCTGAAGAGATGCTCCACGAGGAAGCTCTCGGAATCGAGAGTGCAGTCGCTGAGGTCTTTGTGTGTGAGAGACGCCTATCAGACCCAAGGAAGGTCCGCGCGTTTACGCCGAGGCCCTCTCCTGCGTCTGATAGCGGCTCAAGGCGCCAACCGGGCTGTGGGCTTCCTCCTTGAGCTGCCACCTTTTGCATAGAGCCTCCAAAACGGTTCCGAACTCCAGGCCGGAGCCGGGCTTTTCCACATAATCATTGGCCCCCAACTGTCTGGCTTGAGTCCGGTCCTCCTCACGGGCCGAGGAGGAAAAAATGACGGTGGGCAAGTCCTCAAGCCCCGGCTGGGTCCGCATCCACCTGAGGACCTGAAAACCCGAGACAGTCGGCAAGTTCAGATCGAGCAGGACGACGGCTGGTATCGGATAAACCAGCCGGTCGGAAAAGACGCCGTGGCCCGCCAGATAATCAATGGCTGCCTGCCCATCGACGACAACCTTAAGCGCATGCTCCATCCCCGCCTGACGGAAAGCCCGGCGCATAAAGAACACATCGCTTTCCTCGTCTTCAACGTACAATACACCTGCCATAAATCAGAAATCAGAACTCTTTTTGGACACCGCTGGGGCCCACGGGATTCAATCTAGGCGCCGCGGCTTGTCTTCCAATCCTCTCAGCGCCCCCCGCCATGCCGTTGACCGGCGAGACTGGAGGGACTCGGACCCCCTGCCTCTTATCGGCTTGGCCGCTCGAAGTCCGAGCGCCCCGGCCGGCTTGTGCGTCATGGACCGCCGGCGCGGCGGCAAGCTCCAGTTCGACCCAAAACCTGCTCCCCATCCCTGATGGGCACTCGACTCCGACGCGACCGCCCATTCGCTCGGCGACTTTGCGGACCAGCGCCAAGCCGATACCCGTTCCCTCATAGCTCTTGCCCGCCCTCTGGAACATTTGGAAAAGACGCGGACGGATCGCCTCCGGAATGCCGATCCCATTGTCCTCAAACCAAAACCGAGCCATCCCGTCACGGGCCTCAGCCCGGATGCGGACTTCCGGGAGCTTGCCGGGCTGAACGAACTTGACGGCATTGTCCAGCAAGTTTGAAAAGCACTGGGTTAGCCCCGCCTCGTTGGCCAGGATTCGGGGCAAAGCGCCCTCAATGTGGATATGCGCCTTGGGCGGCTGAAGATCGGGATAAGATTCGACGATTCCCCGTAACAACTCGGCCGCATCCACCGGCGAGAGAATCAGCTCCTGCCGGACGGCCTTGCTATAGTTGAGCGCGTCGGTGATGAGACGGTCCATTCGCCTGACAGAGCGGGAGATGCGCTCCAGGCATTCTTTGACCTCGGCAGACGAGTCCCTTTGCAACAGGCCTTCAAGGGCCCCCGCAAAACCGCGTATGGCCCGGAGGGGAGCGCGCATGTCGTGGGTAATGGTATAAGAAAAATGTTCGAGCTCATTGACCATTTCCTGGAGGCTGGCGGTTCGCTCCCGCACTTGCTCTTCGAGGCTTGTGTTTGCGCGTGCCAGGCTCTCCTGTAATCGCATAATCTTCAAGGCAAGCGAGCATTGCGCGGCCACCCATTCGATAATCTGGAATTGCTCAGCCGTCCACTTGGCCGGAGCGGCGGAGTAAATTTTCACCACGCCCAGCGACTTGCCGTCCAGCCGCAATGGAGTCGCCAGCACCGAGCGGAAGGCGCAACCGGCGGGCTGGGGCACGACCAAATCCGGTCGCGCCAGGAGGTCGTCCACGAAGGCCGTGCGATCGTGTTCGAGGACCACCGCCGAGAACGAGCCGGCAAGGGGCCTGCGCACATCGATGAGTCTCGGCGAGCCGGCCTGGGTGCGAAGCACCAACTCGTCTTCCACCCGCTCGAGCATCGCTGCCACTGTGCCTGGTTGGCCGATCAGGGCAACCAGCGCCTGGCACACGCGCTCCAACATCTGGTGCTCGTCCGGGACCTCGCCCAGGCAGCCCAGGATGGTCTGGAGCATCGACTCCCTCTGGTTGAGTTCCTGGTTGGCCGTTCGCAGTTCCCGCGCCTGGGTTTGGAGCTCTTCGGATTGGCGGTCCAGCTCATCGGTCTGCTGCACCAACTCCTCGTTTTGGCGGGCCAACTCCTCGCCTTGTTGTTGGAGCTCCTCGTTTTGCTGCGTCAGTTCCTCGGATTGGGCTTGGAGTTCGGCGTTTTGCCGGGCGATTTCCTCTTTTTGAACGCTCAATTCCGCGTTTGCCTGTCCCAGTTCAGCGTTCTTGCCTCGCAGCCGGTCTGTCAGGTTCAGGACAAGATGGATGGTGACAGTCACTACGCCAATGTTCAGCAGCTCCATCAGCCAGCGCATTACGTCGAATGGCTCCGTGCCCACCCTGCCTGCCAGCATATCGACGGTTTTAAGGGCGCTGATGGCGGAGAATCCAACGGCCATCGACCACAACAGACGCCGGTCTTTGTGCAACAGGCACGCCAGCAGCGGCAGCACGTACCCCAAAGAAATATAGCGCTCCGGAAACAGGCTCAGTTTGAGCCATACCATGGCGGCCATGGCTGCCACGAAAATGGCCAGGGAAACGAGAAGTGACGGCTGGCGCTCAGAACTTGGGGATCGCTCTTGGCTCATGAGTTTGGTTTCTCGGCTTTCGATAAATACACCCGGATTCCCGGCTCAGCGACAGGGCGGAAGGGGGCCGCCCGGCCCTGCCGGTCACCAGGAATCCGCCAGGCTTAAGAACGCGCTCCAACCGGCGCCATGCATCGTGCGCCCGCTCCGGTTCGAGATAGATGACCACGTTGCGAAAAAGGATGAGGTCCCACGGTTCCGTCTCCGGCCAGTCATGGAGATCGGCCACATGCCAGTCTATTCGCTTCCTCAGCTTTGGCGAAATCACCGCGCCGTTCCCCGCCTTTTGAAAATACCGTGCCAGCCGCTCGGGACTGATGCCGGCAAGCTCCGAGGCTTCGAACCGGCCCCCCCTGGCCTGGTGAATCGCCTGCGAGCGGCAATCCATTCCGACCAACACGCTCCTCTCCACCCCTCCCAGCTCATCCAAAAGCATCGCCACCGAATAAAGTTCCTGCCCGGCCGAACAACCAACGCTGCAGACCCGCACTTCACCGCCCCCTTTAAGGGCCTCCGGCAAGGCCGACTGACGCAGATGCTCAAAAACCGCCGGGTCACGGAAAAATCCACTTACCCCAATGAGCAACGCGCTCAGCGCGACTGGCCCGAGCGCCGGGTTTCGGCTCAGGGCGGTCATCGCGGCGGACTCGGTCCGGGCGCGAAGGCTCCGGAGGCAGGCCGGCAGACGGCGGTTCAACGCTCGCGACTGGTAGCAGGACGGGTCCAGTCCGTTCTGGCGCAGGACCACTTCGATTAGTGGCGACAAGGGCTCCGCCTCCAATGTGCCACAGGGGAATGGCGTACCTGCCGGAGTATCCCATCGCGCGATTCGGCCTGCAGGCCGCGCTTGGAGCGGCTTCGGCGTGGCAGCAACCGCCGAGCGCTCTTGCCCCACAAAATAGACGTGATTTGATCCGAGCATGTTCGCGCCTGAATCGCCCACCGCAGCGTATGCT
>JBJKSV010000398.1:0-6099 GCA_046703605.1 Limisphaerales bacterium | reverse complement strand
GAACAAGCCAGTGCGAGCGCGGATGCTTTCGGCACTGCTGGAGCGGCTATGGCCCAGGCCTGAGACACGTCCCGTCCCGCTGTCGTCGCCCTTCATTCCGAGCGAGGGCGGCAAATCGCCCGAGGCCGGGCCGGCTTCACCGGCGGGCGCCGGGCAGCCACTGAGTGTCTTGCGCAACTTTTCCAGCATTCTTACCCATTCGCTGGATGCAGAGGGGATGCTCAAGCAATTCCTGCTGCTGCTGCGTGAGATTCTGAGCATCAACCGCGCCGCCATTTTCCTGCCTGACCCCCTGGCGCCCTCCGGCGCGGCCTCCGGGTTAGAGGACCAGCGGCAATTACGGGCCGCGTGTTCCGTGGGGCTGTCCAGCGGCTTGCTGCACCATTTTGAGCTGTCGTTTGAGGCGGGCATCGGGGGACTTCTCTTCCGCCAGGGCCGCATCTTGCGCCGGTTCAGCGACGAAACCCGCAACGACCTCGAAACCCAGAAGGAATTCGAACTGCTGGGCGCGCAGGTGGCAGTGCCGATCCTGGATCGCGAATCGGTCGTAGGAGTGGCGGTGTTCGATGGGCGGGTCACGGGCGAACCGCTCATGAACTCGGAACTGCAGCTCATCTTCCACTTGCTGGAGCAATTGGGGCTGGCCATCAAGAACATCTGGCTCCATGACCAGTTGGCGAGCAATCACGAGATGATGGCCGGCATCCTCCGCGAGTTGAGCAGCGGCTGCGTGGTCGTGGGTCGCGACCTCGCCATCCTCCATGCCAACAAAATGGCCCGGAGGTATTTCGGCCGGCCCGAGAGGCGCGGGGCGGAGATGGAATTCAGCGACCTTCCCGCGCTGCTGGGCGCCAAAATCTACCAGGTGCTCAAGACCGGCTCGGCCATCTCGCAGTTCAAATACATGCCGGAGACTTCCCCCGGCACTGTTTATAACGTCAACATCGTTCCCTTCCAGAGGCAGCAAACCGGCGGGCTGCCGGCATCGGCCTTGCTTATGGCCGAGGACCTGACCCAGAGTGAGCAGTTGCACCGGCTCGAACTTGAGGCCGCCAGTCTGCGGCAGCTCAAGGCGATGGCGGACCGCCTCACCCATGAATTGGGCAACGCCATGGTGCCGCTCTCTGTGAATCAGCAGATGTTTGAGGAGAGTCTTTCTAAAGGGACCCTCGATACGGAATCCCTGAAAGGCCTCGCCCATGACTGGGGTGATGGCTTGAAGCGCGCCAACCGGCTGATTCAACAGATCCGATTCCTGGCTCGCGATGCCCTTCTGGCCCATGATGCCTTCCCGCTGGCCCCCGTCGTCGAGGAGGCCTACGCCGAGGCCCGCAGACACCAGCCTGGCCAAGGCGCCGAGTTGAGCTTTGAAAGTGGCGGCCAGCCGGCGATTGTAACCGGTGACCGAGAGGCGCTCAAACACGCTCTCTCAGAGGTTATGCTCAATGCCCTGCAGGCAAACCCGGAGGCGCCCAAGATCGGCGTCCGGCTCCGGGCTGAGTCCAATGGCACCGGGGTGAAGGGCTTCGAAATCGAGGTCGAGGATAACGGCGCCGGCTTCAGTTCGGAAACAGCGCAGAAGGCCTTCAACCCATTCTTTACCACTCGCACCGTCGGCCTGGGACTGGGATTGACCGTCAGCCGGAAGATCGTCGAGACCCACCGTGGCAAGATGGAGATTGTCTCCCCCGCCGCCAGCCAGCCCCGGATTGGCATCGTGCGAATCTCCTTGCCGGTCGAGCCTGCGCCCCACTCACCGAGCTGAGTCCGGCCCGAGACCTCCAAGCCATCAAGGGGACGGTGCGACAAATCCACACCCGATTTTTTCTGGATTTTGCCAAAAAATCATACAAATTCCTTACCTTTGGTGTCTATCCAGTGAAGTTTTAACGCTGTGAATGGTGAAAAGCAGAACGGGTGGTGCGAAGCCCTGTATCGAGCCAAAGCGTCCGAGTTAGTCCTTTATGGCCGGGCGCTGGGCCTGAGCCATGGCGAGGCTGAGGATGTCCTGCAGGACACCTTCATGGCGTTGATGCGCCGCGAGCAGGCCCCGTCCGCCCCGGAGCATTACTGTGTTCGCGCCTACCGGAATCGGGCATTGAATTACCGCCGGAGCCTGTGGCGCCGGCTGGCCCGTGAGTGGGAGTCGCGCCTGTGGTTTGAGCGTCCGGAACCGCAAGACCCTCTGGAACTGGAGGCGATGCGATGTTTGGCGTCGTTGCCACAGGAACAGCGAGAGGTCATCGTCCTGAAGATTTGGCACGAATACACCTTCGAGGAAGTCGGGGAGCTGTTAACATCTCGCCCAACACCGCCTCGGGGCGTTACCGCTACGGCCTGCAACGATTGCGGCGGGTACTGAAAGGCACTGGATATGAACGAGATAGAAGATTTGGAGAGGCATTTGCGCTCATGGGCGCCACGCCGTCCATCGGCGAAGGTTGAGCGGCGTCTCTTCCGCCCAAAGCCGGAGGCGTCTGCGCTCCCGCGTGTGAAGTTCCGCTTGAGTTGGCTCGCGCCGGTCAGCGCGGCCTTACTCCTGACGGTTGCCTTTTTCCGGCAGCACGATGGCCCGGCCTTGGCCAACTCGGCCAGTTCCAGTTGGATGGTGGCCATGATGCTAAGCAACCGCAGCGCTTCGGCCTATTTGCCGGTCAGCTACTCCATCGATGAGAACCGGCTGCCCCAGGAAACCTTCGAGTGGACCTTGAGCGGAGCGGCCACTTCCAGTGTCAGTTCTTTGCCCGCGGGAGGCGCGGATTAGTCAATTATAAATGAGCAGCGAAAATTTGAAGTCACCCAAGGCGCAAGCTGCGCCTTCCCAGGGAACCACAATAACCCCATCCTCCAGTCCCGCCGGCAAAGCCGCGCCACAGCCCGCCCCTGAAAAGGCGGGGCCGGTGGCAGGCGCCGGCAAGCTCGGCGCCCTCAAGGCGAAGGTGCCGCCGCTATTCCGGCGCGTGGACTGGGTGACATGCTTGATCGTCTTTGCCATCGTCGGCATCGCCTATTACTTGACTCTTGCCCCGGAAGTGACCTTGGAGGATTCGGGCGAATTGGCGACCGGCTCTTTCTACGCCGGCATCCCCCACCCTCCAGGCTACCCGGTCTGGACTCTTTACACCTGGCTTTGGACCGTCCTGGTGCCTTTTAAGAACATTGCCTGGCGCGTGGCGCTGGGCGAGGCAATGAGCGGGGCCGTGGCGGCGGGTTTGCTGGGCCTGCTGGCTTCACGCGGAAGCAGTCTGCTCATCGAGGGCATTGACGAGCTCAAGGGCCTGGCTGGCAAATGGGAGACGGCGATATGCATGGTCTGCGGTATTACCGCCGGGTTGCTCATCGGGTTTAACGGCTTCATGTGGAGCCAGTCGGTCATCGTGGAGGTCTATTCCCTGAGCGTGGCGTCGCTGATGATCGTGCTGCTCTTTCTGATGCGCTGGATTTACGCCCCGCACCAGCGCCGCTGGCTTTACTATGCCCTGTTCTTTCATGGGATATGCTTCACGAATCATCAGACGCTCATCGTTGCCGCCATGGGCATCGAAGTGGCCATCGCCGCGGCGGATTTCCGGCTCGGCCGTTACCTGTTCCTGGGCAACAGCATCATCTATCTGGGCGGGCTGATTCTCAAGCAGCAGCACGTCCTCGCCCTGGACCAAAACCAGGCCGTCTTTGTCATCTTCAACGTGGTGGGGGTGGCGTCCATCGCGGCCTACTGCTGGTTTGCGGCCCTGACCAGGGAATCTTTCCCGGAATTCTGTCTGGATGGTTCCATGGCGGCGTGCTGTGTGTTCCTCTCAGCCGTTCCCGGTTACGGGTTCTTCCCCTTCGTGCTGGCGTTGGGAGCGGGCGTCGCCTGGTGGAAATTTGCCCGGGAAACCTGGCAGCTTGGCCATGAATGGCTGGTGGTCATCATCTGCGGCGTTTGTTGGATCGTGGGCGCGGGATTCTACTTCTACATGCCCCTGGCCGGCATGACCAATCCGCCAATGGAATGGGGCTATCCGCGCACGGTCGAGGGATTCGTCCATGCCTTTACCCGCGGCCAGTACGAAAAGACCAATCCCACCAACATCATCATGCATCCGATGACGTTCCTGACCCAGCTCATGATGATGGGCCGGGGCATCGTCGATGAGTTCAACTGGGTGTACGCCTTCCTGGCGCTGGTGCCTTTTGCCTTCTTCCGCAAGCTCAAGCAGCGCGAGCGGGCGTGGCTCATCGGCCTGATGGCGATTTACTTGTGCCTGGGCGTTCTGCTTTTGATCCTGCTCAACCCCCCGCCGGACAAGGCCGCGCAGTCACTGGTGAAAGTTTTCTTCACCGCCTCGCACACCGTCATCGCCTTGATGGTCGGCTACGGCCTGGCCCTGATAGCGGCCTATATGGCCACCCACTACGAGCGCTTCCGCTACTGGGGCTTGATCGGGGGCGGCGCCGCTATCCTCCTGGCTATTTACGCCTTCGTGGAAATGAACACCTCCATCTATTTCGGGGAGGAAGCTAAGATCCGCCTCGGAAGGCTCTTCACCCTGGTTGGCCAGACATTCACCAATAAGGACCAATATGGACTGCCGGTTTATGCGGGCTTGATCCTCATCGCCATGACCTTTGTGTTTGTCGGCAGCCTTTGGCGCAACCGCCGTCGCGCGCCTCTGGGCGTGGCCCTCGTCCTGTTCGCCGTCATGCCGGTCTATTCGGTCATGACCCACTGGGCCGATAATGAACAGCGCAACCACTGGTTTGGCTATTGGTTCGGGCACGACATGTTCACGCCTCCTTTCAAAAATGCCAAAGGCAAGCCGCTCTACCCGCCCATGGCCCAGAACGCCGTCCTCTACGGAGGCACCGACCCAGGCCGGTTCTGCCCCACCTACATGATCTTCTGTGACAGCTTTGTGCCCTCAAAGGACCTGCCCGCCTTCGACCGGCACTTCGATCGGCGCGATGTCTATCTTATTACCCAAAACGCCTTGGCCGATGGCACTTACCTGGACTACATCCGCGCCCAATACAATCGCAGCACTCAGATCGACCCCCCGTTCTTCCAGGAACTGTTTCGCTCGGCCCAGGAGCGCCAGGACAATTACACCACCAATTTCCTGGCTCGCGCCGTCAAGCCGCTCGACACCTTCTTCACTGACCTGGGCGCCCGTGTCGAGAGGCATCGCCGCACCTATACTTCCTGGTTCAAAGACTCGGACTTCGTCAACCTCGCCGCCTTCGAGTCCAGGCTGCGCCAGCGGCACGACCCGCTCTCCGCTTATCTTTACGAGAACCTCAGTCCGGCCACCCAAAAGCTCCTCAACGCCGGCTCCGATCACGACCAGGCACTGCGCTCCAGCCTCGCCCGGGATCTAAACCTGCTCCTGGAGCGCGGATTGCAGGTCAAAAAGCAGATCGCCGCCCAACAAGCCCAGAAGAGCAAGCTCGAAGACGCGATTGCCGGCGGAGATACTTCTTCCAGCGAGCAGGCGCGGCTCCAAGCCGTTGAAAAAAAGATAGCGGACCTCTCCCGTATCGGCCCGCTTTATACCCCCGCGCGTTTCAAGGGCGTACCCATCTCGGAGTATTTGCAGGATTTCATTAACCAGAATCCTCAAAGTGATACTCGCATCCGGCTCAACCGCCTCCTCCTCGAGGCCGCCTATCCCGGCCTCATCGCCAAGAGCAAGGGCGGCGTCTATCCCGACCGCGAAATCTACATCGCCACGCCTGAGGACTCGTCCCAGTGCTTCCAGGAGTACCTGGCCGATGCCCAGCGCCGCCTGCAGCGCCACGAGCTCAAACCAGGTGAGGATGTGCAGATCGTCAATGACAATGGCCAAAACAAGGTCCAGGTCTCCGGCCAGGTGGCTGTCATGGCCATTAACGGGCTCCTTACCAAGGTTATGTTTGACCATAACCCCAAGAACCAGTTTTACGTGGAGGAAAGTTTTCCGCTGGACTGGATGTATCCGCACTTGACCCCTTACGGCATCATCATGAAGATCAACCGCAAGCCGGTCCCCGAAATCACCGAACAAATGGTCCAGCGCGACCATGAGTTCTGGAGCAAGTACTCCGCCCGCCTCATCGGTAACTGGATCACCTACGACA
>JBJKSV010000397.1:0-3286 GCA_046703605.1 Limisphaerales bacterium | reverse complement strand
GATTTGCGGGTCGAGGCGGTCCAGCGTGCGGGGTTGGGCCAGGTAATCCAGGCCCTTGATGTAGGCCTTGCGCATGAAGCAGCCGGCGGCGGCTTGCAACAACACCGCTTTTTCCTCCGGGAAGCGTTTCACCATCTGGTCCAGGAGCCGATTTCGCTCCGAGCGATGGTTTAGCGCCTCATAAACCAAGCTGAGGTGGAGATAGGCGGAAAGGTTGCCCGGGTCGAGCTCGATGGCCTTGAGCAGGCTCTCCCGCGCCCCTTTGGCGTCGCGCAATCGGGCCCGGCCTGGTCGTGGGCCAAAAGGGCCGGGTTCGGAGTGCGTCATGGACAATTCCTTGCCCAGCCGCGTATAGGCCATGGAAGCCAGCCGCCGGTTCGGGCCGTAGATGGCCTCGTGGGCGCGGATAAAGCCTTCCCAGTTGGCCTTCGCCTCACCGGGCCCGTCTGAATGCTCCAACGCCAGCAACCGGCGCGAGCGCATTTCCTCGACCTTGTCCTTTGTGCCCCCATCGACCAGCATGTCCGCGAAAAAGTCCAGGTAAGCCTCTCGATCATCAAAGGACATGGTATGCGGGGCCTGGAAATAGAATTCGCTCAAAGCGCCCAAAGGCTCATCGCTGGCGGCCGGGAATCCCGGCAAGGCCGTGCGAACCGTGCAATAGGAGGTCACGTGCTGGCCGTCACGCCATTGGCGGTCGGCATCGAGCAGCGCCTTGCCCAGATGAGGCTGTCCCAGCAAGTGCCCCGCCGCGGCCATGGTAAGTTCCGCCAACTGAGGCTTGTCGTTGGGAAGGCTGGCCCGCCCCGAAAGGACCTGATAGGCGAGGCCGGCCTTGCCGGGAACTGACTTGGGAGGCAGGGCACCGAAAAACCGGGCGGCCCGCTCCAAATCAACCGTGTGGAATGCGGCAACGCCTCGAGCAAACGCGGCCCAATGGCTGAAGGGCGAGCGATGCCGGACAGGCCGGAGCAACTCCGGCGCCTGCTGGGGCTGTCCGGTGCTGATGGCTTCCAGGGCGGCATGCACGGCCCGGATGTCGGCCGCGAGAGCCTCCTGAGCGGGATTGGCCATCGGCGGGGTGGCGAAGGCCAGCACAAGTTCGTCGGCAAGGCGGAGTCGCTCTTCTTCGGGAAGCTGGCTGGATGGGTCGGCGAGGAGCAGCATGCGCTCGGCGAGAAGGTCCAGGGCTTGGGGGGTGGGGCCGGAAACCTCAAGTTCGAGGGCGCGGATTTGCTCCGGCGGGGCGATGGTCGCCAGGTAAGCCAAGACCTGGTGGGCTTCCGCAGCCTGGCCTTTCGCCGACATGTCGCGAGCCAAGCCGAGGTTAGCCTGGATGAGAAGCGGAAGGTAACGGTTCCTATCCGCCTTAACCAGAGGCTTAGCCTCGTCCCGCGCTTTGCGCCACTTGCCCTGGGCCAGCAACTCGCGTATCCGCTGTTCCAGCCCCGCCGCAGCCAGCATGGGATTTGAATTGTCGATTGGTTGTGCCACTGAATAAAGTTGGCACCATCCAAGCCCGAAACTCAAAAGAAAAATTGCGGTTTGTCCCCAGAATTGGTGACTAGCGGGGGACAGACGGGATGGTAAAGTAGTGGTGTGTTAACGATGCATAAACGCAGTAGCCGGACCGTGTGTGGCTGGTAGGCGTGTGTCTGCGGCGCCGCATCGAGAGACGATTTAACAGTAGCGTGTAAAGTGTGTCAGAAAGGCCGGGCTTGGTGCCCGGCCTTTCTGTTTTTGTTCTAGTGACGCCGGATTTCGTTCTTTGTGACCCGATATTCATTCCAGATGAGCAGCAGGACCACGAAATCGATGACCGTCAGCGCCACCAGCCCGAGCGAAAAGCGATGCAGGATCCGGTACACTTGGTAACATATAAACGCACCCAGAAACGCCAAGGCCGTCGGAAAGGCCCACAACTTGCGCCGCAACAGTCCCCCCCAGACCAGCCAGACCTTGATAGTTCCATGGCCCAACAGATACGCGCTGGCAAAGAGCTTCGTATTGGCTGATATATGCCGCACCGCATGACGCAGGTGGAGTGCCACCCAATCGGTCGGGTCTTCCACCAATTCATGCTGGGTCAGGGCGGCTACAAAGCGGTTGAGGGCGGTTTTGGCAATGACAAGCAAAAGCACCCCGCCAACCATCTCCAGAATCCCGTCAATGCCTTTGAACCAGATTCCAACCGTGTAGAGCAGGTGTAACACCTTCTCTCGCGGCCAGCGGTCTTGGCTCGAACCTGCATTCCCATCCCTACTATGCCGAAATAACATGCCGTCCAACTGTCAGTCAGAGAGGGCATTTGTTCAAATCGAGGCGCAGGCCATGGAGGCGGGAGCCGGTCGTGGTGGTCCGGTAAAGGCGCACCTGTTCTAAACTCGTTGCGGACGCGGAGTTTGACGCGAGTGGAGAATTGGGGCAGCTTTTACACCTGTTGTTGAGCCTCGATTCCGGGTTCTGATCTGTGCATCCGATTGCTTTTGAGTTCGGCGGGTTGACCATCCACTCCTACGGCGTGATGGTGGCGCTTGGTTTTTTGGCTGGCATCTGGACGGCAAGCCGACGGTGTCTTCGGGAGAACATTTCGCCGGAACGGATTCTGGACCTTGGGCCGTGGCTCATTATTGGAGCGATTGTTGGCGCCCGAATCCTCTATGTGACGACCTTTTGGCGCGAGCAATTCGCCGGGCGCGGGATATTGCCTATGCTGGAGGTCTGGCGGGGCGGCCTGGTCTTCTATGGCGGCCTCATCGGCGCCTGCGTGGCTTGCCTGCTCTACACGCACTGGAAGAAGCTGCCGCTCTGGAAACTGGCGGATGTTCTGGCGCCCAGCATCGCCTTGGGCCAGGCCTTTGGACGCATCGGCTGTTTCCTCAACGGATGCTGCTACGGGCGGGCGTGCAGCATGCCCTGGGCCGTCAGCTTCCCGGAGAACAACTTGAACGGCGCGCCTTGAAATCATGTGCATACCACCGAGATCTACTCGGCTTTGCTGAATTTTGGCCTTTACGTGGCCCTGGCGCGGCTCTTCCGCCGGAAACGCTTTGACGGCCAGGTCTTCGCGCTCTATCTGGTTTGCTATGCCATCTTGCGTTCATTCGTTGAACTGTTCCGCGGCGATTATCCAGCGAACCAGTATCTTTTCGGCGTGCTTTCGCCAGGGCAGGTCGTGAGCATCCCAACGCTGGCGGCGGGGCTGATTCTGCTGGGCATGCTGCCTCGTTTGGCCCGCAAGACGGTTTAGAGAGGAGCCGCCGAGAATGGCAACCCAGACCGCAGA
>JBJKSV010000396.1:0-4520 GCA_046703605.1 Limisphaerales bacterium | reverse complement strand
CCAGTCATCGGTACAAGGGGGAAAACCGGGAAAGAGGGGTTTTTGGGATCAAAAATGCGTGAAATTCACGCATAAAATGCGTGAAATTCACGCATAAATGAGGGGAGGAGGGGAGCGGAACAGGTTGCATGAGGGATGGGGGATGATGGATGGTGGATGAGAGAAGTGCCCCTGCCCGCGCCCCAAACCGCTTCGCCCTCGCCGCGGACGCCACTAAACTTGACCTGTCCACATCATGTTTTGGAATTCAAGGACTCCAGGCGCGACGTCCGACACACCATCCATCATCCATCATCCCCCATCCGCCGCCTCCGCGCTAAACAGCGTCCAGGGTGGCGCCCGCGCGCCTGGCGAGGATGTCCGCGCCAGTTCGGAGGAGATGCCCGGTGGTGTCCCAGTTGATGCAGGCATCGGTAATGGAAACGCCGTAGAGCAAGTCGCGGCGGGGTCTGGGGAAGGGCTGGTTGCCTTCCTGGAGAAAGCTTTCGAGCATGAGGCCGATGATGGACTGAGTTCCGGCGGCTCGTTGCTGAAGGACGCTGTTCCAGACCTCCTCCTGGCGGGCATGCTGTTTAAAGGAATTGGCGTGGCTGCAATCCACCATTAGGACCGGGGGCAGACCGGCGGCGGCCAACTTCGATTCGGCATCACGGATGCTGGCGGCATCGTAATTAGGGCGGGTGCGTCCGCCGCGCAGGACGACATGGCCGACCGGGTTGCCGGTGGTGCGGATGATGCTGGTCATGCCGTCCTGGTCGATGCCCAGGAAGGAGTGCGGACTGCGGGCGGACTGCATGGCGTCGATGGCAATCTGGAGGCTGCCGTCGGTGCCATTCTTAAAGCCGACGGGCATGGAAAGGCCGCTGGCCATCTCGCGATGGGTTTGGGACTCGGTGGTGCGAGCGCCGATGGCGGCCCAGGTGATGAGGTCGTCGATGTATTGCGGGATGATGGGGTCGAGGAACTCAGTGGCGGCGGGCAGCCCCATGGAGGTTAGCTCCAGGAGCAGGCGCCGGGCCTTTTTGAGGCCGGATTCGATGTCGTAGGTGCCGTCGAGGTGGGGATCGTTGATGAGTCCTTTCCAGCCGAGGGTGGTGCGGGGCTTTTCGAAATAGACGCGCATGACGATCTCGACGTGTTGGGCCAGGTCGCGGCGAAGCTGAGCGAGCCTGGCGCCATACTCGAGGGCGGCGTCGATGTCGTGAATGGAGCAAGGCCCGACCACGACGAGCAGGCGTGGGTCTTCCTGAGCCAGGATGCGGGTGACGCACGAGCGAGTGGCTACAACGGTCCGGGTGGCGGCGTTGGAAACGGGTAATTCGGATTTAAGCTGGCGCGGCGCGAGCAACCGCACCGCCTCTTTAACATGCAGGTTCTGGGTCGAGAGCATCACGGGTGGATGGTGGATGGTGGATGGTGTGTCAAGCATCGGGCGAAGAGCAGAGGCCTGGATCACGGATGGCGGACGATGGCGGCGGCAGTGGAGGGTGGAGGCTCGATGATGGATCATGAATGAACACCAGCTCAAACAGGGCCATCCCGCGCTGCCACACCTCCAACTTCGTGTACCGCCGGTTCAAGTTCTGCCTTCTCGTTACATTGATGCTCATGAGTCACCTTTCTTCGTCGTCCACCTGCACCCTCGACACCCCACCATCCACCATCCCCCCATCCGGCACCCACCACATCTTCCGCGATATGTGCTTCTGTCCCTGGTGTGATGCCCGACACACCATCCATCATCCATCATCCACCCGTCAGTATCTGGGGACGGTCGGGTCGATTTCGTCGGACCAGGCGGTGATGCCGCCTTTGACGCTCTTAAGGTGTTTGAAGCCGCGTTCGCGCAGGAATTTGAGGGCGGTCATGGAGCGCCCGCCGCTCTTGCAGTGGATATAGTAGGCTTGGTTTGGGTCAAGTTCCTCGAATCGCTGGGCCAGGGCGCTCAGAGGGATGAGCGGCACGCCGTCGATGTGGGCGATTTCGGATTCGTCCGCTTCACGGACGTCGATGACCTTGATTCCCAGGGCGGGGTTGTCGATGGCTTGCTTCATTTCCTGCACAGTGACTTCGTCGGGATGCATATCGGTTTGGATCGGATGTTTTTCGATGCCGCAGAACATGTCGTAGTCGATGAGTTCCTTGATTTTGGGATGTTGGCCGCAGACGGGGCATTCGGGGTCGCGGCGCAGTTTGACTTCGCGAAAGCGCATATCCAGCGCGTTGAACAGGAGCAGGCGGTTGAGGAGCGGCGCGCCGGCGCCAATGGCCAATTTGATAATCTCGGTGGCCTGAACCAGGCCAATCAAACCGGGAAGCACGCCCAGCACACCGCCTTCGGCGCAACTGGGAACCATGCCGGGCGGCGGAGGTTCCGGATAGAGACAGCGGTAGCAAGGGCCGCCCCGGTGCGGGGCGAAGAGGCTGGCCTGGCCTTCGAAGCGGAAGATGGAGCCATAGACGTTGGGTTTGGAGAGGAGAACGCAGGCGTCATTGGTGAGGTAGCGGGTGGGGAAATTATCGGTGCCGTCGGCGATGATGTCGTAGGCGGAGAGAATATCGAGGGCGTTTTGGCTGGTGAGGCGTGTTTCGTGAGCCACGACTTCGACATGCGGGTTGATTCGCTGGATGGTCTGGCGGGCAGAGTCTGTCTTGGGCCGGCCTACATCGGCGGTGCCGTGGAGGACCTGGCGCTGGAGGTTGGAGAGGTCCACGACGTCGAAATCGACCAGGCCGAGCCGGCCGATGCCCGCGGCGGCCAGATACATGGCGATGGGCGAACCGAGCCCCCCCGCGCCGATACACAGCACGCTGGTGGCGCGAAGTTTCTTTTGCCCTGCCAGCCCCACCTCAGGCAAAATGAGATGGCGCGAGTAGCGGCGGATTTCGTCATGGCTCAGATCCATAGATGGTTGGACGCGTCGGACATGTCGGACAAGTCAGACCGGTCAGACAATAAATCAAGAGCCGGGCGTGAGCAAATCGCCGCGCGCTCTGACACCAATGCCCAAACAAAACACGGATGCTGAGGCGGCGGCGACAAGGCTCAAGAAGCTCTCGCGGCTGCGGCCCACCCTGGCCATGGTGCTGGGGAGCGGATTTCAATCGGTTCTGGAGGTGATCGAAACCGATGCCGAGCTTTCGTACCGGCGGCTTGAGGGATTTGCGCCAGTGGGAGTGAGCGGTCACGCGGGGCGTTTGGTCGTTGGAAGGCTGGGCGGCACGCCGGTGATGGTGTTGAGTGGACGCGCCCATTTTTATGAGGGCCACTCCATGACGGCGATAACGCATGCGGTGCGCGTCCTCGCCGCCTACGGAATCGAGGACCTGGTGCTGACGAACGCGGCTGGGGGTATCAATCGCCGGTTTCGTCCGGGCGATTTCATGCTCCTGACCGACCATATCAATTTCATGGGAACGAATCCTTTGCGGGGACCGGGCTCGCCGAGACTGGCCCAATTTGTGGATCTGAGCCGGGTTTATGATGCGGGGCTGGCGCAATTGCTCCGCCGCTCGGGCCGGGAATGCGGTGTGCGCCTTCGGGCCGGCGTTTATCTGGCGGTCTGCGGACCTAGCTACGAGACTCCAGCGGAAATTATGGCCTTTGCCCGGCTCGGGGCGGACGCGGTCGGAATGAGCACCGTGCCCGAAGCGATTGTGGCGCGGCAATGGGGCCTGCGGGTGGCCGGGTTGTCCTGCATTACCAACGTAGCCGCGCGCCGCGCCGGGCCGTTGCTCTCTCACGAGGAGGTGCTGGCGGCAGGGGTCCGGGCGGGAAGCCGGGCTGGCCGGCTGTTGGAACGTTTCGCGATCCATTATGGGTCGGAGTCAGTGTTGACTTTTTCCACGGTGAGCGAAGGGGAATGAGAACATCGAACATCCAACAGCGAACAGCCAACGGCGATCAATCCATTAATCCGTTAAAGCTCAATCCAACAACGAATGGCCGCCATCCACCATCCCCCATCATCCGTTACTTTATGAAAGAGAGCATCGAGGATAGGCGCCGGCTGATCCAGGCGGCCGCCCGCGCCCGGCGTGGGGCGATGGCGCCGTACTCGAGGTTTGGCGTGGGAGCGGCGCTGTTGACCCGCCGGGGCCAGATCATTTCGGGCGCGAACGTCGAAAGCGTGAGCTTCGGCTTGACCTGCTGCGCCGAGCGGGTGGCGCTGTTCAAGGCGCTGACAGGGGGCAAACGGGATTTTGTTGCCATGGCCATCGTGGCGCGGGTGGAGGGCGGACCGACTCCGTGCGGGGCCTGCCGCCAACTGCTGGCCGAATACGCGTCTAAGGCGGTCGTGTGGGTGGCAGACACCGAGGCGTTGAGCGAGGTGAGGGAGTTTTCGGTGAAGGAACTGCTGCCGGCGCCTTTCTCGGGGGGCGTGGGGGCCGGTGCGTCGGGTGCGGTCGATTAGGACCGATGTGGCGAGTCGGCGCTCAGGTCTCTCGTTCTGGTCAACGACAATTGAGAATTGGGAATTAGGAATTGATAATTTCTAATTGAGGCCTCCTTCCAAGGG
>JBJKSV010000395.1:0-4942 GCA_046703605.1 Limisphaerales bacterium | reverse complement strand
CCCCACGCCTGGGTCTGCGAACGCCGAGGCGCAGAGCTTGCCGCCCTTTCCACCGCTTTGGATCAACGAGATCGAACCGGACAACCTCAGTGGCATCACGGAGCGCAATGGCCAGCGAAGCGGCTGGATTGAGCTTTACAACCCTTCTACCAGCGTTGTCGATCTGAGCGGCCTATATCTGAGCACCAACTATAATGACCTCACGCTCTGGGCCTTCCCCGGCGGCACCGTCATGAATCCTGGCGAGTTCAAGATAGTCTTTGCCGATGGGCAATCTGCTCTGTCCACGGCGGATGAGTTGCACACAAGCTTCACCCTCGCCAGCCAGGCCGGTTCCGTCGCCTTGAGCCGGCTCTACCAGGGTGCTCCTCAAGTCCTCGATTTCATGGATTACGCCAGCTTGGCCCCTGACCATTCGTATGGCTCGGCACCCGATGGCCAAAGCTTCGTGCGCGAGGACTTCTGGTTTCCGACTCCCGGGGCAGCCAACAGCTCCGGCAGTGCGCCTTCCTTCATTTCCTACTCCACCGATGCGCAAGTCTATACCCAAGATTTCAATTCGCTCCCCGATCCGGGAACGACTTCGGTCAACGCCGCCAATCCGGTCACCATTGACGGTATCACCTATTCACTGGCGAACCCGTTTGATTTTGCCATGGCGCCGGCTTCTGTAGGCGACGGAGGCTTGGGCCTGGCCTCTCTGGCGGGGTGGTATGGCACCAGCGCCCTTGAATCGAAGTTTGGCGCGACCGACGGCGATCAAACCACCGGCGGGGTCATCAGCTTCGGCCTCGCCGCCAGCAGCAATCGCGCGCTCGGATTGCTGGCGACCAAGACAACCGGGGCGACGGCCTTCGGAGCGAGGTTCATGAATCTCACCGGCCACACCCTCAACTACCTCAGCATTCGCGTTATGGGTGAGCTGTGGCGTCAATCCGACCTGCCCAAGACTCTGGTCTGCTCGTATTGGATCGATCCAAGCGGAGTCGCGCCATTCTCGACGAACCTTACCGGGTCACTGCCCAGCCTGAACGTCAGTTTCCCCACCAGCAGTTCGGCCGTAGGCGGGGAGGCGGTGGACGGCACCGCCGGAGCAAACCAGGTGAGGCTGAGCGCCTTCAACCAAGTCATCCCGGATTGGCCGAACGGCGCCGCCTTATGGCTGACGTGGACGATGACCGATGCCACCGGCAAATCCCAGGGATTGGCCATCGACAACCTCAACTTTCAGGCTTCAAGCCAACCGATGCCGCAGACCCTTCCCAGCCTGAACGCGCGGATGACCGGGAACAAGCTTGTGCTGTCCTTTTTCGGCTTGCCGGGCCAGCAGTACCAGGTTCAATTCACCGACGACCTTGGCTCAGGCCCATGGACGGACTTGGGCACGCCACTTACCGGGGCAGGCGCGACGCTGATGGTGACCAACGACGTTAGCACTTCAAGCCAACGCTTTTACCGGGTGGAGATGCTGCCTTGAGGCCCCCGCTGCGCGAGGACCTCACAAACCCAGCGGTCAGCCTTGGCGAAGAGCATCTGGATCAAGGGATGCCGCCGGAACTGCGCTTCGGAAAGCGGGCTGTTCACGAGGTCCACCACTTCTTTTAGGTGCGTGTCGAGATAGCGCGACTCCGCCTCATGCACGGAGACAGCCTCGCCGTGCGGCAGCATTGCCACAACCGGGTCCTCCTCCGCTGGCCAGGCGAAGGCTCTGTCTGAGTGGTCAAGTCTCACGGACACAGGCACTAATTTACGGCCAAGAGTGGCCTCTCACAAGCATGATTGGGCATTGACGTTTGCGATGCCGCTGGCACAGTCCAGACATGACTGAGTTGGGAACACGTCCCGGGTGCAGACGGACTTCATCTCTGCCTCACTATTATAGCCGGCTCGCCCCTTTTCGTGAGGTGTTCCTCCAGGGCCGGCCGATTCTTACTTATCATCATATCGGCCCGCGCCCGAGGCGCCCGCGTCTCAAGGGACTTTATCTCAGCCCAAAGCTCTTCTCAGTCCAAATGGCGGAGTTGGCGGGTGCCGGGTTTTCAGCGCCACCTTTGGACGGCATTCTTGCTCCGCCAGACGGTCGCCATCCTAGCGTCTTTTTCACGTTTGATGACGGTTTCCGAGATGTCTTTGAGCACGGTTTGCCAATGCTCCGCCAGCATCGGTTCTCCGGCATCCAGTTTCTTGTCTCGGACCTCGTAGGCAAGACCAATCTCTGGCAGCGACGGGTGGGAGATGTGTCCGAGCCGCTCATGGATGAAGTCCAGGTGCGCGAGTGGCTGGCTGCTGGACAGCAAATCGGCGCCCACACCCGAACCCATCCCTGGCTGAGCCGCATTTCCGAGGATGCGGCGCGGGAGGAGATTGTCTGGAGCAAGAAGGCCATCGAGGACATGTTCGGAATCCCAGTTGTGCATTTTTGCTATCCTTATGGGGACTGGAACCAGCGGATACGCGACCTGGTGGCGGAGGCCGGTTACCATACCGCCTGCACCACCGAGAGCGGGATAAACGTGGCGGGTGCCTCGCCTTTCGAGCTGAAGCGTTTTACGGCCCGCTATCCCAGCCGTAATCTCAAGACCTTTTGGGCGTTCCTGCGCGGGCGGTAGCGCGGGGGGCTGGAGAGGCCCTTGTGGAAGCTGGCAGCAGCGTTTCCAAGAGGATTTTTTCCTGGTCGAATGGATGTCAGTCCAGTCATTCTGCCCGGCAAGCATGAATCCGGCAGAAACAGACTTGCCTCTCTCGCCCGCGGCGTCAGCCGGGGTGGAAGCAGAATCTCTGAAGGACATTTCGGCCACCCAATGGCGGTCGGGCATTGCGGCATGGCTTGGGTGGACCTTCGACGGGCTGGACATGCATCTCTACACGCTGGTGGCGGCTCCGTTTGTGGCGCAGCTACTGGGAGGCCTCCCCACGACGGACCCGCGCGTTGGCCATTATGGATCGCTGGTTCAGGGCGCCTTTTTGCTTGGATGGGCTTTGGGCGGCGGATTCTTTGGCCGCATCGGGGATCGGCTGGGGCGTGCAGGCGCGTTGAATCTAACCATCCTCACCTATGCCGCGTTCACGGGCCTCTCATTCTTTGCCCAAGCCTGGTGGCACCTGCTTATCTTTCGTTTTCTGGCCGCGCTGGGCATCGGCGGGGAATGGGCGGTGGGGGCATCGCTGCTGTCCGAAACGTGGCCGCGCCGATGGCGTCCCTGGATAGCCGCCGTGCTCCAGACTGGCGTTAATGTTGGCATCCTTGTGGCTGGACTGGCCAATTTTATCCTGGCCGCAGCACCCCCGCGCTATCTCTTCCTCGTTGGAATTGTCCCGGCGCTGATGGTCTCCTGGATTCGGCGCAAGGTGCCGGAACCGGAGGAATGGCGCAAGGCCAAGGCCCACGCCCTCGACGATGTGCCGCGGGTGCGCGACCTTTTTCAAGGCGAGGTCCGGCGCACGACGATTTGGGTGGTGCTGGTGTGCGGGGTCTCGCTGACGGCGCACTGGGCGTTCCTGTTCTGGCATCAGCAGCAGTTGCGAAATCTACCGGAGGTGCTCCATTGGACCGCAGAGGACAAGAACAAGCTGGCCACCTTGGCCCTGTATCTGGTCATCGGTTCGTCCGTCCTCGGGAACTTCGTGGCCGCGTGGCTGGCGCGCATCGTTGGATACAGGAAGGCGATCGGCTCGATGTTCCTGCTCTACTTTGTCTCCATCTTCGGCGCCTACTGCGTCGCGCGTGGTCATATTGGGCTGCTGCTCTGGTTTCCCGTCATTGGCTTGTCCCAGGGCGTCTTTGCCCTGTTCACCATGTATCTTCCACCGCTCTTCCCGACGCTGCTCCGGACCACGGGCGCCGGCTTCTGCTACAATATCGGACGAATCACCGCCGCGTTCGGCACGGTCTTCTTCGGCCTCTTTTCGGATGTTGGCAATTACCGTACGGCGCTCCTTTACGCGGGCTTCCTCTTTCTGCCCGCGGCGATCTTGTCGTTCCGTCTTCCTGAGAGCAAGGTCGTACGGCCATGACGCTTTTGCCGATCCTCGGACGAGAGCTGCGAAGGCGGGCGCGGAGCCCGACCGACTATCGAATCCGGTTTTGGAGCATTCTGGTGATCGCGCTCATCGGGCTGCCGCCCCTGATCTGGGCGGGGCCCAGTTCCGCAGCGATGGGCCGGCGCGCATTCACAGCCGTCATTGCCACGACCTTTCTGCTCAGTTGCCTCGTTTGCCTGGTGACCGCCGATAGTATCAGCGCCGAGCGGCGCGCCGGAACGCTTGGCCTTCTGTTCCTGACTCGAGTGAAAGGTATTGATCTCTTGCTCGGAAAGTTCGCCTCTAATGGCCTAAGTTGCCTGCTCGGCCTGGTCGCGCTGCTGCCTGTTTTCGAAATCCCCATCCTGGCGGGAGGTGTCACCGGCGGGGAGGCGGTTCGATACGGGTTGGGTTTGCTGAACACGCTCTTTCTCGCGTTGAGTTCGGGCCTGCTGAGCTCGGCGTGGGCGCAGGAGCGGCTGAGAGCCGTGCGCAACGCGCTGCTGCTGACGGCGGGTTTGGTGCTGGTGCCCATTGTTGTGGCGGTGCTTGGCTCCTGGCCGGTTCTGGAATTGGCGAGTCCGCTGGGGACAGGCGTTTTCGCCGCTGACCAGGCCTACAAAGTGGCGCCTGGGCGGTAGTGGGTTTCTTTGCTCACAGTGCATATGGTGGGCTGGGCTTTGCTTGTTGCCGCCGGCCTGACGCTCCGGGTCCGTCTCCGCTCTGGCCCAGCCGGCCTCGGAAAGCAATCAGCCCTTTGGAGCCGACGCCAGCGTTCACCCGTTGGGGCGATGCCGCTGCAGTGGCTCATTCAGCGAGAACGCAGCACGCGGGCCATCATCTGGTGTGCGGCGGTGCTGGCCGCTCTGAATTCGACTCTTTTCAGCGGTCTCACGGGCCTTTTTCGCTCTTGGGCTATGCG
>JBJKSV010000394.1:0-8022 GCA_046703605.1 Limisphaerales bacterium | reverse complement strand
GGCCAGACCTTCATGGGCAGGAGATTCCATATCAAGGATTACACCAATCCGAAGCTGCAGAAGGAGATGAAGGACGAGGATATGGTCAAGGCCATCAAGGATGGGGTCAAGGGCAAGCACATGCCGGCTTTTGGCGGAAAGCTCAACGACCAGCTGATCAAGGACCTCGTCGCTTACATACGCAAGTTCGCTAAAGAGTAGCCGCACCCCACCTGCGCCTCAGAGAAACCGGGAGCCGTTACGGCTCCCTTTTTTTGTACCCACGCGGCCTTGTACCGCGGCGATGAATTGGCCTTCTCTGTAATAAAAGACCTCTTAATTGGAATTGTATGACAAAAAAGGAGAATAAATGGACAATGGAGGGAAAGCGCATGCGGATGGAGTGTTTCATTCTCTTGTCCAGTATCAGGCAGGAAATGATGAGCCTGCACTAACAACTAATGAAATGCGTATGAAGAAAATTATTCCTCTAATCATCGCTGTTTTGGCGATACCCGCGCTGTCTGTCTCAGCCGCCAACGGCAAGGCGCTTTACGAGAAACACTGTGCCAAGTGCCACGGCAAGGATGGCAAAGGCCAGACTTTCATGGGCAAGCGATACCACGCCAAGGATTACACCGATCCGGCGGTTCAGAAAGAGCTGAAGGATGAAGCCATCGTCAAAGCCATCAAAGAAGGTTTCAAGGAAAAGAGTGGCAGAGAAGTGATGAAGCCGACCGAGGGCGTTTCCGATGCTGACATCAAGGCGCTGGTTGAATACATGCGGTCGTTCGTCAAGAAGTAAGTCCAGGTCTTAAGTGCGGGAGCCCCGAAGAACCCCCTCGCAATGGTCATCGGGGCTCGCCAACCGCAAACCGCACGTTGGCTCGGGGATCTCGTTCCGCCGCCCCGGCTTCGAAGCCCGGCTGGCGAAATCCTCCGCAATGGGGTGTTGTCCCGGCCTTGTCCGCAACCAATGGAAATGAACTCCAAATCTTTTGATGCCTGCAGCGCAATTCTCGTCCAGGGCAACGGAGATCAATTAAGCAAACTAACGCCGAACGGACAGCCGCTTAGCCATCCAGGAGGCAATACCGAAGGTGCATGCCATGCCTGCTACAACGGCCCAATTTGAACAAAACAAAATTCCGACTCCCTCTGGGCCAAGGTCAGACCAGGGACAGACATCCGGAAGGTCGCGGCGCCAACTGGCGTTTGTGGCCGGCCTGCTCTTGGCGACGCTGCCCGCCTTGGGCGCGGCCAGCATCCCCAACAGTGATTGCCTGCAATGTCATTCGGACAAAACCCTCATCATAACCAACTCGGCAGGCAAGGCGGTCTCGCTCTACGTGGACGCCGCCAAACTGGCTGCCTCGATGCACCGAACCAATCTGTGCGTGAGCTGTCATTCGGACGTCACCAGCGACCATCCGGACAATGGTGTAAAGCTCAAGCCGGTCAACTGCGCCAAGTGCCACCAGAGCGAAGGCAAACAGTACGCCGCCAGCATTCATGGCGTCAGTCATGAGTTGGGCGCGTCAGCGGCCGCCACGTGTATCGATTGCCACGGCACCCATGGCATCCTGTCGGTCAACAACGCCAACTCTCCTGTTTTCAAGCTCAACCTGCCCTACACCTGCGCCAAGTGCCACAGCAATCCGGGCCTGACCAAAGAATACGAGATCAATCATCCCGAGGCCGCCAACCAGTACATGGACAGCATTCACGGCCGGGCGCTGCTCAAGATGGGGCTCATCGTTGCCCCCTCGTGCAATGACTGTCATGGCGTTCACAATATCAAGCGGACAGTGGACCGCGACTCGCCGATCAACCACCTCAATGTCGCGAAGACCTGCGGCAAGTGCCACTATAAGGTTGAGCAAACCTACGACCAGAGCATCCATGGCCAGCTTTTGGCCAAAGGCGACCCTCGCGGCCCGGTCTGCATCGATTGCCACACGGCCCATAACATCGTGGAACCGGTGGGCGGCAATTTCAAGAGGCTCAGCGACGAGCGCTGCGGCAAATGTCACCAGGACCGGTTGGAGCACTACGACGAAACCTACCACGGCAAGGCCATGGCCTTGGGCAAACCCAATGTCGCCCCCGAAGTAGCTGCCTGCTACGATTGTCATGGCTACCACGATGTCCTGCCTCCTTCCGACCCTCGCTCGCACCTGTCCAAGGCGCATATCCTGGAGACCTGCCAAAAATGCCATCCCGGGGCTACCGCCGGTTTCACCTCTTACGAGCCGCACGCCGATCCCCTGGATGGCAAGCACTATGCGGCCCTGCACTGGACGTTCCTCTTCATGACCAGCCTGCTGGTCGGCGTCTTCGTTTTCTTCGGGGGGCACACCGTCTCCTGGCTCTTCCGCACGGGCTATCTCTATTGGCATGACTCCAAGCAGTTCCGCGAGGCCAAGAACAGCGTGCAGACCGGCGACGAATGGTACACCCGCTTCGCTCCCTTCGAGCGATTCCTGCATTTCCTGGTGGTGTCCAGCTTCCTGCTCCTGGTCGCCACCGGCATGCCGCTCATGTTCTATTACACCCATTGGGCCCACGTCATGTTCCGTATCATTGGCGGCCCGGACACTGCCCGCGCCCTCCATCGGCTCGGCGCCATCGTGACTTTCCTCTATTTCGGCCTCCACTTGGCCTCCCTCATCGGCAAGGCCTGGCGTGGACGGCTAAAACTGCGCGATCCCGAAACGGGTCGCTTCCAATTCAAGCGCCTCTGGAATGCCCTCTTCGGCCCCGATTCCATGGTGCCCACCCTTCAGGACTGGCGCGACTTTGTGGCCCACAATAAATGGTTCTTCGGCAAGGGCCCCAGGCCCCAATTCGGTCGTTGGACGTATTGGGAAAAGTTCGACTACTTCGCCGTGTTCTGGGGCGTTGCGATCATCGGCGCCTCGGGGTTGATCATGTGGTTTCCCACGTTCTTTACGCGGTTCATCCCCGGCTGGTTCATCAATATCGCCCAAGTTGTACACTCCGACGAGGCCCTCCTGGCCGCCGGTTTCATCTTTTCCATCCACTTCTTCAATACCCATTTCCGTATCGAGAAGTTCCCTATGGATACCGTCATCTTTTCTGGCCGAATCTCCAAGAACGAGATGCTGCATGAACGCCGCCGCTGGTACGAGCGCCTGCTCAAGGAAAAGAGCCTCGACAGCTTCCGGGTGCAAGACGAGTGGCTGCGCTGGAAGAACATCGCCCGCTCGTTCGGCTACATCTTCTTCGGTCTGGGCGTCGTCCTGCTGGTGCTGATTCTCTATGCGATGATCACGCGGCTGACGCATTAGGCAAGCCCTGCTCCGGCCACGCCGCCTCACGCATCCGGCGATAGGAACGCGGACGCCCTCGTCCGCGTCTCCAGAAAGCCCCCGGTCGCGGACGAGGGCCTCCGCGCTCCTGCCCCCCGTGGGCAGTCACGGCAAAAAATGCGAAACAATGGCCAACCGATGTAGAGACGATTTATCGTAATAGTAGAATTCTAAGGCCAGCTTATGCGCCTTAGACTTATGCGATTGGCGGTGGCGGCGCTGCTCGTGGTCGCCACCGGTGTGTCTTCAGCCTCCGCGGCCGCTATCAAGAACAGCGACTGCCTCGATTGCCATTCAGACAAGACCCTCACCAAGAAGGATGCCAATGGCAAGGAGGTGTCCCTGTTTGTCGATGCGAAGGTATTCGCCGCATCGGTGCATGGCACCAACGCCTGCGTCAGTTGCCACGCCGATGTCGCTTCGGAGCACCCGGACAACGGCGTCGCGCTCAAGCCGGTCAATTGCGCCAAGTGCCATCCAAAGGAATCCCAGAGTTACGGGGCAAGCGTCCACGGCCTGGCGGCGGCGAAAGGCATCTCGCGTTCCGCAAAATGCACCGATTGTCATGGCACGCACAACATCCTTCCCCCGACCTCGCCCGCTTCTCCGCTGTATTTTGCGCGATTGGCGCAGACTTGCGGCAAGTGCCATCCCCAGGCCGCCAAGGACGTGGAGGAGAGCGTGCATGGCAAAGCCGTCGCCGAAGGTCATCGGGATGCCCCGACCTGCACCGATTGTCATTCCGAGCATAAGATCGTGTCGCTTGATCATCGTTCGCCTCTGCAAATCGCCGCCGGCATTTGCAGTTCTTGTCATTCCTCGGCCCTTATCAACGCCAAATACAACCTTCCGACCGACCGCGTGAAGACTTTCTTCGAGAGCTATCATGGGCTGGCCGTGCAGTATGGCTCAACCGTTGCCGCCAACTGCGCCAGTTGCCATGGTTGGCATTTGATCCTGCCCTCGAGCGACCCACGGTCCAGCATCAACAAAGCCAACCTGGTCAAGACCTGTGGCAAGTGTCATCCGGGCGCCAGTGCGAGTTTCGCCGAGGCGAAGGTGCATGTGGACCTCACCGCCCAGGCTCATGGCGGTCTGGGCGACCAAATCAATTGGTGGGTTCGGCGCATTTATCTTTTCCTCATCTTCGTTGTCATCGGGGCGATGCTCCTTCACAACGGTCTGGCCTTTCGCAAGAAGCTCCGGGCGCGCCTGGATTCCGCTGATTTCTCCGTCCTGCGGATGAATCTTGCCCAACGCCTGCAACACCTGGTGCTCGCGCTGAGTTTCACTGTCCTGGCGGTCAGTGGCTTTGCCTTGAAATTCCCTGACTCGTGGGTTGCCAAGGCCCTCGGCTCCAATGAAATGGTCCGGCGCTGGATCCATCGCGTTGCGGGCATCGTGCTGCTATGCATCGGCGCCTATCATTTGGTGTACCTCCTGGGCACCCGGCAGGGCCGGCAACTCCTCAAAGACATGCTGCCTGTCAAGAAGGACGTTGCTGACGTGGCCACCAATGCCAGGTATCTCGCCGGCTTAAGCCCCGCACGACCCAAGTTCGCCCGGTTTGGCTATGCCGAGAAGATGGAGTATTGGGCGGTCGTCTGGGGGACGATTATCATGGGGATCACCGGCCTGTTGATCTGGTTCAAATTGGACGTGACGCGCTTCCTGCCCGGCTGGGTGGTGGATGTGGCCACGACGATCCATTATTATGAAGCCATCCTGGCCTGCTTGGCCATTGTCGTCTGGCACTTCTATCACGTCATTTTTGATCCTGACGTTTATCCATTGAACTGGGCCTGCTGCAATGGCCGGGTGAGCAAGCACTGGCAGGAAGAGGAGCATCCCCTGGATGACTCCGTCCAGACGGACGCTCTGGAACCCGGCGCCGCCCCCAACCCCGAACCGGCCACCGCTTCCCGGGGACGGGGCTAGAGTTCTCGAATTTCCAGTCAAGGGGCGCCCGAACGGGGCCTAGCCCCGCGGCGCATCCGCCGGGGGTGCCTCCCGCGCTTTGTTGACTCCAAGGTTGTGGGCCTCAAATGCCCAAACATCGGCGGTCTGAGCGATGCGCTTATCGGTGGGCATGTAGCCGTGACTGGTCTTGGTCTCCACCCGGATCAGGACTGGGTTATCGCATCCCTGGTCATGTTGCAGCGCCGCAGTAAACTTGTAGGAGTGGCTGGGCACAACCCGGTCGTCATGATCGGCGGTGGTGATGATGGTAGGAGGGTAGCAAGTGCCCTTCTTGAGATTGGCCAGCGGCGAGTAGGCGTAGAGCCAATGGAAGGCCTTTTCATTGTTCGATGTGCCGTACTCCGGCGCCCAGAGCGCCCCGCCTGAGAACCTCTGGTAGCGGAGCATGTCCAGGACGCCCGCCCCGGCGTAAGCCGCGCCGAACAACTCCGGATGCTGAGTAATGCTCGCCCCAATGAGTAATCCGCCATTGGAATAGCCCTGAATTCCCAGCCGGCGCGAAGAAGTGACCTTTCGAGCAATCAGGTATTTGGCCGCCCACGCGAAATCGTCAAAGACGTTCTGTTTCTTGCCCAGCATGCCCGCTTCGTGCCATTCCTCCCCATAGGTCCCTCCTCCGCGCAGGTTCGCGACGGCATAGACCCCGCCCAACTCCAGCCACACCGGCAACATCGGGTTGAAGCCGGGGGTAATGGTAATGTCGAAACCCCCATACCCGTACAGGATGGTTGGATTATTTCCATCGAGTTCAAGATGCTTGTTGGCCACGATGAACATCGGAATCATTGTCCCGTCTTTGGACGGATAAAGGACCTGTTTGACCTCGTAGGGCGACGGGTCAAAATCGAGCTTTGGTTTGAAGAAGACGCTCGTTTGGCCGTCCTGGAGGTCGCGCCGGTACACCGAGGCCGGATAGAGGAACGAGGTGAATCCATAATAGACCGTTTGGGAATCATTGCGCGCGGAAATGCCCGCGACCGATCCGAGGGCCGGCAAGGCGATCTCGCCTTCCGAAGTCCCATCGCTTGAAAAAAGCGCGAGTCGGCTTTTCGCAATGACCTGGTAATCCACCAGAATGCGCCCTCCAGCCATCGCCGCGCCCTGAATCACGCCCTCGCCTTCCGGCACCAGCACGCGCCAGTGCGCGGGGCTGGGCTGCTCGAAGCTCGCGGCCACGATCCGGCCCTTGGGCGCGTCCAGCGTCGTCTGGATAAAGAGCGTGCCGCCCTCATGACCTACTACGCTATATTGGGCATCGTTTTTCGTATAGAGCGGCCTGACGGCATTCGAGACAAAGGGGTGTTGCGGGTCACCAAGGTCCACATAGAGAAGCTCGTTCTGCGGCGCCGTGCCGTTCTCCAGGTAGATGAACAGGTAGCGGCCATCCTCACTGACACTCCCCCCAACGATCCATTCGGGCAGGTCCGGTCGCTCGTAAATGAGAGTGTCGGAGCTTTGCTCGGTTCCAAGCCGGTGATAATAGAGTTTCTGGTCGATGACCTGTTCACTGATAGCCTTGCCGGGCGGAGGCGCCGGATAGCGTGAATAGAAAAAGCCCTTCCCATCCTCGGTCCAGGCCACACCCGAGAACTTCACCCAATGGATCGTGTCATCGAGGTCCTTGCCGGTGGCGACGTCCCGGACATGGATGGTGAGCCAGTCCGAACCGCCCTGGGACAGGTTATAGGCGAGGTACATGCCATGAGGTGAAGGCTCGTAACCAAGCAACGCAATCGAGCCGTTGGGAGACAGCGCGTTTGGGTCCAGCAACTCCCGCGCGGCCGCCTCCGGGGAGTCCTGCACATAGACCACCGACTGGTTTTGAAGCCCCGAGTTCTTGCTGAAGAAAATCCGCCCGCCTTCAACCTGGTCCGGCGTGCTCTCCCGCGCGTAATTCCACAGGCTGGTCAGCCGCTTCTTCATCCAGTTCCGGATCGGGATTTTATCCAGGTAAGAAAATGTCAGGTCGTTCTCCTGCTCAACCCAATCTTTGACCGCCGGACTGTCGAGATCCTCCATCCACTGATAGGGCGCGGGGACCTTAACTCCGAAATAGGTATCGACCGTTGCGTCTCGGTGTGCTGGGGGATAGGTCAGGCTCAAGGGGGAGTGGGTGTCACTGGTCTGGGACTCGGCTCGCAGCGCGGTTCCTACAAGCGCAACGAGGATGATGGCCGGAATACGAACATGCTCTGTGAAGTTCATCAGGAGCAAATGCTGCCGCCAAACCAAGGAAATATCAAGGCCGGGCACCTCCTCTTTTAAGCTGCCTTTTAAGCCACGAACGGTTACGCTGTGGCCAGCTTATGACTGAACAGTTCAATTCCATCGAGTCTGTCGTGTTGGATTTGCAGAAAGGCAAGATGGTGATCGTCGTGGATGATGCGGACCGAGAAAATGAACGGGACTTGATCCTCGCCGGCCAGCATGTCACGGCCGAGGCGATCAATTTCATGACCAAGCACGGACGCGGTCTGGTGTGCGTCCCGACGACCTCCGAGCGGCTCCAGCAGCTTGGCATCGAGCGCATGGTGCGCCAAAACCGCGAGACCTTCAAGACTGATTTCCAGGTGAGCGTTGATGCCGCCCGCGGCATTACCACTGGCATCAGCGCGGCGGACCGGGCCGAGACCATCCGCGTCATGGCGGACCCGACGGCAGTGCCGGAGAGCCTCGTGCAGCCCGGCCACGTCTTTCCCCTCCGGGCGCGCCCGGGTGGGGTCTTGCAGCG